>CAZVIG010000140.1:0-6177 GCA_964627395.1 uncultured Sedimenticola sp. | reverse complement strand
GCAGCGGCCCGGGCAGATCCACGTAAAAAGTATCACGCAGGCTCGCCCGCTGCCGTCCGATGGCGTTCAGCAGCAGCATCTCCAGCAACAGCACGCCGAGGGAGGCCATGAACATCACCCACCCCTCGAAATCGTGGAGGAACCCCTCTGCCATCTCCGGCCCCCAGTATTCCACCGAGACCCCGATCAATCCGATCCGCAGGCTGTTCATCAGTACCGTGATCGGTATGCTGGAGAGAAACAGCACCGCTCGTTTCCACAGGGGCGCCCGATAGACATAGGCCATGATGAAAGCGACCGCCATCAGCGGAAACAGATAGCGCAGGCCGTTGCAGGCCTCGGCCACCTCCAGTTTCATGTCGGCGAGCTGGATGACATTGCCGTCGAGGAACACCGAGATCCCGAACAGGCGGATGACCGCGACTCCGATCTGAGCCGACAGCAGCTTGAGGTTGAGCGAGAGGGTGTTGTAGAAGAAATTGGGCAGCGGGATGGCCAGGAACAGCAACGCCAGGGGGGCGGCTACGATGCGGTACCCTTGCCAGCCCAGGAAGGTCAACGCGACCCCATGCAGGGTGATCACGAATCCATACTGCATCAGGGTGGGGATAGTGGCAAGAGAACCGACCGCTACCACCAAAACCCCGAACAACGTCAGTGCAACCCCCCACCAGGAAGGCTGCAGAGTCACTCGCGCCAGGTCGTTTTTACGCTGCCAGATGAAAAAGGCGACCAGAAAGGGCACGAAATAGCCATAACTGTACTCCTCGAGTTCCCACTTCTCGACCATGAGCACCACGGCCGGCCAGGCCATTATCAGCGCCAGACCGAAGGCCAGGACCATCAGGACAGCGGGCATTGCCCAACCGCGGGGACTGGTATCGATGGTTTCTCGAATCGTACTCATGGCTCACTCGTTATGACGGTAATGGCACTCTCTCACCCCCTCACCCCCATCCTCTCTCCCAAGGGGGAAAGGGAGCACTATCGGCCACGCCGTTTCTCCGAAGGATGGGTCGAGCGCAGCGAAATCCACCGAGAAAAGGGGCGCAACCAAGTTCTTCCCTGGGCATCGGACCTCACGATGCCACCGGGTACCCGTAATTGGGCACTTCCTCGTGCGATTTGTTCAATACCGTGCCCAGCAGTCGGGTCCCTTTGAGCAACTCCAGCGACTGGGTGATCTCCTCCCGGGTGGTTCTGTTCTCCTCCACCACCAACAGAGCAGCGTCGAAATAGGGGGAGAAGGCCAGCACATCGTCGCAGCCGAGGACCGGCGGCATGTCCAGGAGCACGATCCGCGAGGGATAGCGCTGCTTCACCTCCTCGACCAGGGCCACCATCCTGGGCGAAGACAGCGTCTCGGAGGAATGCACGATCGGCCGGTCACCGGGGAGGACCACCAGGCCATCGACGCCTTCCGGGTTGAACAGCAACTCGCTGAGCGGGACGTCGTTGAGCAGATACTCGCTCAGGCCGGGCAGTTTCTCTTTGGTGAAATAGGACGCCACGCTGGGACGGCGCAGGTCGAGATCGACCAGCAGCACCGTCTGGTTCACGTCCCGCGCCAGGGTGATGGCCAGGTTGACAGAGGTCAGGGTCTTGCCCGCCCCCTCGTGGGCGCTGGTGATCGCCAGCGTCTGCCACTCGTTGGCCCTCATGCGCTGGCGAACCTGGGTGCGCAACACCTTGAAGGGACCCTCGATCGGATCGTTCGGCCCCGAAATGATCCGATGCCGCTTCAGGTAGCGTGGATCGGTGTGCAGCACCCGTGTCTGGGTGTAGACGATCTGCTTCTTGCCGGGTATCGGCAGGGCGTCAGGTGTCGTGGTGGTTCGGTCCATAGTCTGTGTTCCTGTGGTTACCATCGGCCCAGCACCCGTGGGGGCAGGCGCGGTCGCTCGCTGGGGCCTCTCGCGGCAGGTGCCCTTTGCATCAGAGCAGCGCCACCTTCTTCATGATCTTGAAATAGAGCACGTCCAGCGGCTGGTAGAAAAAATGGATCGCTGCAAGCCCGAGCGCCGCCAGGGCGACGAGGCCGAGGAACAACAGCAGCCGCTTGCCGATCCGTGCCCGCCGCTCGGCGTCCGTCTCGAACCGGGGGATGATCGCCAGCGGCGGCTCGCCCGTCAGCAGGATCAGGTCCCGGGCACCGTGGATACTGTGATCGAACGCCTCGCGCAGTGCGACATTGCCGAAACCGGCCCCGGCGGAAGCCACCAGGCCAAGGAACAGAATGGCGAGCCGATTCGGGCTCTCCGGCTCTTCTGGCAGCAGCGGCGGCTCCACCAGCACGAAGCGCTCGCCCTTCTTCTCGCTCTCCAGCGACTCGGCGAGCTGGGCCTCGATCTGCTTGTTCTTCATCTCCTTGAACTTGAGCAGGGCGTTTTCGTACTCGCGGGTGATCTGGCGGTATTCCCGCTCCACCGCAGGGGCCTCGGCAGCCATCTTCTGGTACTTCTGAATCTGCTTCTCGATCTCGGCCCGCGTCTTGAGCAACGATTTGCGCTCCGCCCGCGCCGATTCCAGGCTGGTCTTGATCTGCACATAGGCGGGGTTGTCCGCCTCCTCCACGACCTTCGGCCTGGCGGGCGCCTTCCTGGCTTCGGCGATCTGTTTGTTCACCTCGTCGATGGCGCGCTCCTTGGCCTTCACGTCGGGATGGTCCGCCGAGTAGCGCTTGCGCAGCGAGGCGAGTTCGCCCTTGAGTTCGGTCAGTCTGCGCTCCAATTCGGCGACGTCGGTACCACCGACCTCCTTGCGCAGCGCAGCCAGCTCCCGTTCCAGGGCGATGCGTGTAGGATGGCTCTCGCTGTATTTCGCCACGATCGAGGCATATTGCGCCTCGAGTTCCTTGAGCCGATCGGCTGGGGAGAGCACCCGCTTGCCGGTGGAAGAATAGAAATCGCTGTATGGAGACAGCCGCGCCAACTGGGCCTCGAGATTGCCGATCCGTTCGTTCAGGGCGCGCAGGTCCTGATCGACACGCACCAACTGATCCTCGGCGCGATGTTGGAACTCGCGGTTGACCGCCTGCAGCTCGGGCAGATTATCCCCGTGGGCCTCCTTGAACTCGGCCAGGCGCATCTCCAGCTCATTGATGTGCCGCGACAGCTTGGCGGATTCCTCGGCCAGGAAACGCGAGGCTTCCTTGGCCGTCTCGCGGCGGTCCTTGAGGTTCTCGTTGAGGAACAGCGAGGCCAGCTCGCTGGCCACCTGCTGTGCCTTCTCCGGCGACTCGCTCTCGTAGGAGAGCTTGAAGGCGATGGTCGCGGTGGTTGGCCGGCCGCTGCGCGGGTCCACCACGTCGGCGCTGATCATCTGCAGTTCGATGTCCTCGCGCATCTCCTCGACCACCGTGGGCAGGGTGTAGACCTCGCGTTCCTCGGGGTAAAGGTCGTACTTCTCGATGATCTTGCTCAGGTTGGCGGTGGTCATCACCCGCTGACTGATCACCTGGATCCGCTGGTCGGCATAGCTGGTCACCGTGGAGCGGACCAGATCCGGCGGAATCTCCTGCTGTTCGATCAGGATGGTGGCGGTGGAACGATAGGTGGGGGGGAGGAGCAGCGCCAGGAGCACGAACAGGATGAAGGTGATCAACGCAGGCACGACGAACTGGCGCCGGCGACGCCGGAATACATCCAGGTAATGCGCCAGGTCCAGGGTGTTGGCTTCTTCCATAGCTCGGGATTCCGGATGGTATCGATCGTTCATTTCTTGCTCAGCCCGCGATAGGCGAAGGTGAAGAGCAGGGCGTTGGAGCTGGCGGCCTCGGCGCTGCTGTCATACTTCTGGCGCCGGTAGCGATAGGCCGCCGAGGCGGTCCATTCGCGGTCCAGCCGGTAGTGCAGGCTGGGGGTGATCCTGACGAAGGTGCGGTTGGCTGTCGCGCTGCCCCCTTCATTGCGATAACCCTCCCCCTTCAGCTCCCAGCGCCAGCGCTCGTCCAGACGCTGACTCCACTCGACGGTCACGCGCTGGGTGTCCAGCAGATCGCCGCCCCCACTGGGGCTGAGCGAGCGGTTGAGCCCCACAACCAGTTCGGCGGCGGGAAAGCGCCAGGTGGAATTAAGGTCCACCAGGTAACCGGTATCGGTGGTGCGCCGGCTGCCAAGGATCGAGCGAAGCCGGCTCTTGGAGCGCCGTGCGCCCGCCAGCGCCCGCAGGCTCCAGGTGGGCGAGACGTCGCGCTCCACGCCTGCCAGCACCCCGGTGGTATCGGTGGTCACCGAGCCGCTGTCGTTGCGATAACGCGACAACGTGAGCTGACCCAGCAGGCGGGTGCGCGGGTCGTAGGCGAACGCCAGATCCAGACCCGAGGTCGTGTAGCGATAGTCGGTCAGAGGCGTGAGGTCCGCGTCCTGGTAGTGTACGTCCTGCCAGCCGACACTGAGTCCCGCGCTCCAGCGCGGTGCGAACTGGTGCCGCCAGCTCCCTTCGATCTGCCGGCGCACCCGACGCTTGCCGGCGTTGACCAGGCCGGAGGTGGTCAGTTCGCTGGTGAGGGTGGAATAGCGCTCGATGGTCATGTCCAGTCCCAACTGATCCAGACGGCCGGTGCGCACCAGGCTGGCCTTGAGGGCCAGATCGGTGGTGTTGCGCTTTTCGTCCTGGAAGAACTGGCGCCGGATCACCTTGCCCTCCAGCCCCAGGTCCAGCACCCGGTTGCGGCGTCCGCCCTTGGCCTGGAGGGTGCCGACCAGCGCGGGGGTGGAAACCGGCTTATCGACCGATAGGCCGATATTGTCGTCATACAGAAGCTGAAGACTGCCCGCCGGTTCCAGGTACCACTGATCGCCGGCAAGGGCCATGCCGCCCGCGAGGACCGCCGGGGCCAGCAGCAGGCGGTAGCAGCGGGCATGTTGCCGGGAGGACATCGCCACACCCTAGGGCACCAGCACCACGTCGCCCGGCTTCAGCTCGATGTTCTGTTGCAGGTTCTCGCCGGAGGCGACCGCCGAATAGTCGAAGGGAAGGACCGTCTGCCGGCTGCCGTGACCGCGCAGCACCTTGATGTCGCTGCGCTTGGCGTAGGGCGTGAACCCGCCGGCCATGGCCAGCGCCTGCAGCACCGTCACCGGACGGCTCATGGGAAATTCGCCGGGACGCGCCACCTCGCCGATGACATACAGGCGGTTGCCGCTGGCCTGGGCCACGGTAACCGTCACCACCGGGTCGGGGATATAGCGCGACAGCTTGCGGGTGATGACCTCGGTGAGCTGCACCGGCGTGGTGCCCTGCACGATCAGATCACCCACCAGGGGAAAGGAGATGCCGCCGTCCGGACGCACCACCAGCTCCCGCCGCAGCTCCTCCTCGTGCCAGACGTCGATCTGGAGCTGGTCGCCCGGTTGGATGAGATAGCTGGCTTTGTCAGGGCTCTCCGCCGCCGACGCATTCCCCGCAAGCAAGGCGAGCCACAGGAAGGCGCCCGCCAGTATCGTTCTGAAATCCATGGAACCCTTGATCCTCCAGTCCGCGGGCCACCCTGGCCCAGGCGTCGCGGCGCTTCAGGTCATGTGCGCCGTCTCGTTGGCCGTGCAGTTTACACGGTTTCCCGCCGCCTGGGGCCGATCACACTGTTTGCAGGAAGCTGGTGCGCATCCACAGGCGACGGCGCAGAAAATCCCGCCGGCCCCGCCCGGGGCCGACGGGACTTGACAGACAACGGGTCGGATCAGGCCCTGGACTTGCGGGCGAAACCGACGAGTCCCAGGAGACCGGCGCCGAACAACCAGACCGCCGCAGGGAGAGGCACCGTCGACACCTCCCAACCCACATCGCTGAGGCCGGCATTATCGAGATCGGTGAACGCCTTGCGCGTTCCCTGGAGGATCGTCGGCGTCATGGCGGCCTCCTGAGGCACGCCATCGACAGCGCCCTGCACACCGTCCGCCCAGTGGGAGGCATCCGCCGCCAACGGCACCGGCCGGATGAACAGGGCCTGGCTGGCCGGCCCGGCGAAATCGCCGTTCCCGTCGATCCAATGATCCCAGGAATCGGCGGTTCCGATGCCCAGGACGTGGCCCAGCTCATGCAGCGCCACCGAGTAGAAGTCGTCGCCGGAAAAGGCCTCGGTGGTGGAAGGATCGGTGTCGAAATACCAGGCGCTGTCGCTGTCGAAGGTGATGGAACCACCCCAGGGCGCGAAGTCGGTGGCGTTGACCCCCTGGG
>CAZVIG010000139.1:4922-6178 GCA_964627395.1 uncultured Sedimenticola sp. | reverse complement strand
TCAACATCACCCGCCGTTACCCCGAGGGCACCCGCCTGTTCGGCAAGGTCACCAACATCGCCGACTACGGCGCCTTCGTGGAGATCGAAGACGGCGTCGAGGGCCTGGTGCACGTCTCCGAGATGGACTGGACCAACAAGAACGTCCATCCCACCAAGGTGGTCACCCTGGGCCAGGAGGTCGAGGTGGTGGTGCTCGACATCGACGAGGAGCGTCGCCGCATCTCCCTGGGCATGAAGCAGTGCCAGCCCAACCCCTGGGAGGAGTTCGGCGAGCGCCACAAGAAGGGCGACCACGTCACCGGCGTCATCAAGTCGATCACCGACTTCGGCATCTTCATCGGTCTGGAAGGCGGCATCGACGGCCTGGTGCATCTGTCCGACATCTCCTGGGACGACACCGGCGAGGACGCGATCCGCAACTACAAGAAGGGCCAGGAGATCGAGACCGTGGTGCTGGCGGTGGATCCCGAGCGGGAGCGCATCTCGCTGGGCATCAAGCAGCTCGACAAGGATCCCTTCTCCACCTGGCTGGCGACCCACGAAAAGGGCTCCATCGTCAAGGGCGTGGTGAGCGAGGTGGACGCCAAGGGCGCCGTGGTGGACCTGGACGAGGGCGTGGAAGGCTACATCCGTGCCTCCGACCTGTCCCGCGACCGCGTCGAGGATGCGCGCAGCGTGCTCAGCGTGGGTGACGAGGTGGAGGCCAAGTTCATGGGCGTGGATCGCAAGAACCGCACCATCAGCCTCTCCATCAAGGCCAAGGACTACGACGAGGAGAAGGCGGTGATCTCGCAGTACAACACCGATGCCAGCTCCGCCGGCAAGACCTCCATGGCCGACCTGCTCAAGGAGCAGCTCGACAGCGACAAGTAAGGGGGCGGCATTCGCCGATCGGCGGGACGGCGGCTGCCGTCCCGCCTCTCCCAACCAGGGATGCAGAGGATGACCAAATCGGAACTGATTGAAGTCATTGCCCGGGAGCAGAGCCACCTGGCCTACCGGGACGTGGAACTGGCGGTCAAGTGCATGATCGAACAGATGAGTCAGGCGCTGGCCACCGGCAACCGCATCGAGATCCGCGGCTTCGGCAGCTTCTCACTGCACTACCGTCCGCCGCGCATGGGGCGCAACCCCAAGACCGGCGAGGCGGTGCAGCTCGCGGCCAAGTACGTGCCCCACTTCAAGCCCGGCAAGGAGCTGCGCGAGCGGGTCAACCGCAACTACCAGCCGCCGCCGGAGGACCAGGCTTGAGCG
>CAZVIG010000139.1:0-4912 GCA_964627395.1 uncultured Sedimenticola sp. | reverse complement strand
CCCCGTTCGTCCGGCAACGGGCATCCTGATATTCGAACCGGCGCTTGCGCCGGTTTTTTCTTTCGTGCGGGTCGTTCACTGCGGAAGACGAAAGGGTGGGCATCCCTGCCCGGGGGAGTCGTCCTTTGGGGGAAAGTGGCGGGGGAGGATGGTCCGTTGCCAGAAGAGGCGCCGGTCGTTTCCCCTAGTTGCTCAGGCCCAGCGCCAGCAGGTAGGCGCCGGTGGCCAGGACGAACACCAGCAGCTCGGTGAAGGAGCCGCTCAGGCGGCGCGAGCCGCGGGCGTCGAAGCGCATCAGATCGGGTACCAAGTCGCGCACCTGGTCGTGCATCAGGTATCGGCTGCGGTGGGTCATGGTGGTGTCCTCCTCGTTCTCTTATGGTTCTCCAATCATAGCGCAAAAAGAGAACGAATCAAGAACGAATGTGAATCCTTCGGGAACCTCGCCGGAGCTGGGACGTCTTATGGGGCGAAGGTCCATTGACTAGGGGCGGCGCACTCATTAGAATAGCGGCGCTTCCAGTCCCCAAGGGCTGGCGACTGGGATTCCGCCTCGCCGGGAGGCGCGCGGAAAGGTAGCTCAAGGCCCCGTTTTCGGGGTTTTTTTGTATTCCGAGTGCCGGGCGCAGCAGTGCCGGGCACGCTTTCAGGAAATGGGCCGCGGGCCCATTTTTTGTTTTCTGGACGTATGGACAGGGTATCGCCGACATTGCAGCAACTGGTGGAAGGGGTGGTCGAGTCGCAGGGCTACGAGCCTTGGGGCGTCGAACTGTTGCCCCGGCCCTCGGGCGGCCAGCTGCTGCGCGTCTACATCGAGTCTCCGCAGGGGATCGGGGTGGACGATTGCGAGCGGGTGAGCCGCCAGCTCAGCGCGGTGCTCGACGTGGAGGACCCCATCGCGGGGGAGTACGTCCTCGAGGTGTCGTCCCCGGGCATGGACCGGCCGCTGTACCGCGCCGACCAGTTCGCCCGCTGCGTGGACGAGACGGTGCGGGTTCGGCTCTCCTCGGCGGTGCCGGGGCGCAGGAACTATCGCGGGCGTCTGCTCGCGGTGGAGGGTGACAAGATTCGGCTGCTGGTCGACGGCGAGACCGTGGACCTGGCCATAGGTGACATCGATTCGGCACGTGTGGTGCCGCAGTTCCAGGCAGGAAGGTAGCGTGATGAACAAAGAGATTCTGCTCGTGGTGGATGCCGTGTCCAACGAAAAAGGCGTGGACAAGGAGATCATCTTCGAGGCCATCGAGGCGGCCCTGGCCTCGGCCACGCGCAAGAAGCACGGTGGCGACATTGAGGTGCGGGTCAAGATCGACCGGGAGACCGGCGACTACGAGACCTTCCGCCGCTGGCTGGTGGTGGACGACAGCGAGACGCCGGTGCTGGAGAACCCGATGGCCGAGATCACGCTGTCCGCCGCGCGTGAGACGGATCCCGAGATCCAGCCCGGCGACTATGTCGAGGAACAGATCGAATCCATCGAGTTCGGCCGCATCGCCGCCCAGACCGCCAAGCAGGTGATCGTGCAGAAGGTGCGCGAGGCGGAGCGGGCCAAGGTGATCGACGCCTATCAGGACAAGGTGGGCACCCTGATCAGCGGCATCGTCAAGCGCGCCGACAAGGGCACCATCGTGCTCGACCTGGGCGAGAACGCCGAGGCGCTGATCCCGCGCAGCGAGGTGATCCCGCGCGAGGTGGTGCGGGTGGGCGACCGCCTCCGCGCCTACCTATACGATGTACGCACCGAGATGCGCGGCCCGCAGTTGCTGGCCTCGCGCACCGCGCCGGAGCTGCTGATCGAGCTGTTCAAGCTGGAGGTGCCGGAGATCAACGAGGGCGCCATCGAGATCATGGGCGCGGCGCGCGACCCGGGCCTGCGCGCCAAGATCGCGGTGCGTGCCCTGGACCCGCGGGTGGATCCGGTGGGCGCCTGCGTGGGCATGCGCGGCTCCCGAGTGCAGGCGGTGTCCAACGAGCTGGGCGGCGAGCGCGTGGACATCATCGTCTGGGACGAGAACCCGGCCCAGTTCGTGATCAACGCCATGTCGCCGGCGGACGTCGTCTCCATCGTGGTGGACGAGGACAAGCACAGCATGGACATCGCGGTGAAGGACGAGAACCTCTCCCAGGCGATCGGCCGCGGCGGGCAGAACGTGCGCCTGGCCAGCCAGCTCACTGGCTGGGAGCTGAACGTAATGAGCGAGGAGCAGGCCCAGGAGAAGGCCGAGGCCGAGGCCCAGGAGTTCATCCAGCGCTTCATGGAGGAGCTGGACGTGGACGAGGAGGTGGCCGCCATCCTGGTGCAGGAAGGCTTCACCTCCATCGAGGAGATCGCCTATGTGGACGAGTCCGAGATGCTGGCGATCGAGGAGTTCGACGAGGAGATCGTCGAGGAGCTGCGCAACCGCGCCAACGACGCGCTGCTGACCAAGGCCATCGCCCAGGAGGAGGTGCTGTCCGATACCCCGCCGGCGGAGGACCTGCTCAACATGGAAGGCATGGACGAGACCCTGGCGCACCGGCTGGCGGCGCGCGGCATCGTCACCATGGAAGACCTGGCGGAATGCTCGGTGGACGAGCTGATGGAGATCGAGGGCATGGACGAGAAACGCGCGGGCGAGCTGATCATGGCCGCCCGGGCACCGTGGTTTGCGGAAGAAGACGAAGGATGAGGAGTGGGCATGAGTGAAGTAACCGTCAATCAACTGGCCTCGGACGTAGGCATCTCGGTTGATCGCCTGCTCAAGCAACTGAACGATGCCGGCGTGCCTAAGCAGTCCGCCGACGACGTGATCACCGAGCAGGAGAAGATCGCGCTGCTCAAGCATCTGCGCCGCAGCCACGGCAAGGCCGACGAGAAGAAGGCCGCGGGCGAGCCGGCGAAGAAGGTCGCCCTCAAACGGCGCACCAAGACCGAGCTGAAGGTGCCCGCCAGCGGCGGCCGCGCCACCCGCGCCACCCGCGCACCGGCCAAGACGGTGGCGGTGGAAGTGCGTCGCAAGCGGGTGATCAAGAAGGACGTCGCCCAGACCGAGAGCGAAAAGGAACGCGCGCTGCGCGAGGCCGAGGCCGCGGAACGCGCGCTGGAGGAACAGCGTCGCAAGCGCGAGGAGATGGCCGCGCTGGAAGAGGCCCGCCGCAAGGCCCTCGAGGAGAAGCGCCGCCAGGAAGAGGAAGAACGCCGCCGCGCCGAGGAGGCGCGCAAGGCCGCCGAGGAGGCAGCGCGCCGCGAGGCCGAGACCGCTGCGGCCCAGCCGGCACCGGCCGCCGAGCCGGCGAAGACGGCCGAGGAACCCAAGAAACCCAAGCGCATGCGCGCCGCGCCCACCCGCGAGGAGCCGCGCGGCAAGCGCGGCGGCGGGCGTCGCCGCGAGCTGCATGTGGCCTCCGACAAGCGCGGCAAGCGCGCCAAGGGCGGCAAGCGCCTGCGCCAGACCTCCGAGGACCAGCAGCACGGCTTCCAGAAGCCGGTGGAGCGCAAGGCGCTCACCATCGAGGTGCCCGAGACCATCACCGTGGGCGATCTGGCCCAGCGGATGGCGGTCAAGGCCTCCGAGGTGATCAAGGTGCTGATGGGCATGGGCATGATGGTCACCATCAACCAGCCCCTGGACCAGGAGACCGCCATGCTGGTGGTCGAGGAGATGGGCCACACCGCGGTGGAGGAAAAGGTCAAGGACGCCGAGGAAGAGGTGCTGGCCGCGGTCGAGCAGGAGCTGCAGCAGGGCGAGCAGGTGCCGCGCGCCCCGGTGGTCACCATCATGGGCCATGTCGACCACGGCAAGACCTCGCTGCTGGACTACATCCGCAAGAGCCGCGTC
Organism: uncultured Sedimenticola sp.; assembly: GCA_964627395.1. GTDB lineage: Bacteria > Pseudomonadota > Gammaproteobacteria > Chromatiales > Chromatiaceae > MONJU. The sequence goes on along the minus strand of CAZVIG010000139.1, from coordinate 1,094 downwards.
GCCGCCGGCGAGGCGGGCGGCATCACCCAGCACATCGGCGCTTACCATGTGAACACCGATCACGGCATGATCACCTTCCTGGATACCCCCGGCCACGCCGCCTTCTCGGCGATGCGCGCGCGCGGCGCCAAGGCCACCGACATCATCGTGTTGGTGGTGGCCGCCGACGACGGAGTGATGCCCCAGACCAAGGAGGCGATCCAGCACGCGCGTGCCGCCGGGGTGCCGATCGTCGTGGCGATCAACAAGATGGACAAGCCCGAGGCCAATCCCGACCGGGTGATGCAAGAGCTGGTGTCGGAGGAGGTGGTGCCCGAGGAATGGGGCGGCGACACCCAGTTCGTGAAGGTGTCGGCGCATACCGGCGAGGGCGTGGACGAGCTGCTGGACGCCATTCTGCTGCAGGCCGAGCTGCTGGAGCTGAAGGTGGTGGCCGAGGGCCCGGCAAAGGGCATCATCGTCGAATCCAGCCTCGACAAGGGACGCGGCCCGGTGGCCACGGTGCTGGTGCAGTCCGGCACCCTGAAGCAGGGCGACCCCATCGTTTCCGGCACCGAATACGGCCGGGTGCGCGCCATGTTCGACGAGAACGGGCAGAAGGTGAAGGAGGCCGGGCCCTCCATTCCGGTGCAGGTCCTCGGCCTGTCCGGCGCGCCCAATGCGGGCGACGACCTGGTGGTGGTGAAGGACGAGCGCAAGGCCCGCGAGGTGGCGGAGCTGCGCCGCGAACGGCAGCGCGAGGGCCGCCTGGCCGAACAGAAGGCGGCCAAGCTGGAGCAGATGTTCTCGCGCATGGCCGAGGGCGAGGTCGCCTATGTGAACCTGATCGTCAAGGCCGACGTGCAGGGCTCGGTGGAGGCGCTCAAGGAGGCGCTGCAGAAGATCCAGACCGACGAGGCCAAGGTCAAGATCGTGGCCGCCGGGGTGGGCGGCATCAACGAGTCGGACGCCAACCTGGCGCTCACCTCCGGCGCCGCCATCATCGGCTTCAACGTGCGCGCCGACGCCGCCGCGCGACGGGTGATCGAGGAGCACGGTATCGACCTGCGCTACTACAGCATCATCTACGAGGTGATCGACGACGTGAAGAAGGC
>CAZVIG010000138.1:481-6249 GCA_964627395.1 uncultured Sedimenticola sp. | reverse complement strand
ACCCGGTTGCGGCCGGCTGCCTTGGCCTCGTACACCGCTTGGTCGGCGCGTTCGAAGAGTTGTTCCGGGGTTTCGTCCTTGTTCAGCTCCGCCACGCCCACGCTGACGCTGAGGGCGACATCGCGACCGCGCACGGTGCGGATGCCGGCGACCGCCTCGCGCAGGCGTTCGGCCAGCAGCCGGGCGCCGTCGCGGGTGGTGTGGGAGGCGAGGATCACGAACTCCTCGCCGCCGAAGCGGAACAGCAGGTCGGAGCGGCGCACCGTCTGCGACAGGGCATTGGCCAGGGCGCGCAGCACGTCGTCACCGAAGGCATGGCCGTATTCGTCGTTGAAGCGCTTGAAGTGGTCCGCGTCGATCACCAGCATCGACAGCGGGGCGCCCTGACGGTGCGCCAGGTCCACCTCCCGCTGCAGGGCGTGTTGCAGGGCGAGACGGTTCTGCACCCCGGTGAGCGGGTCGTGGGAGGCCAGGCGCAGCGCCTCCAGGTAGGTGAGGGCGTTGCGCAGCGGATACACCAGGCCGCACAGCAGGTTCTCCAGGGAGCGCAGCTCACGGTCGGTGAATGGCATTTCGCGGAAGAAGCGCAGGCTGCCCAGCGACTGTTCTTGCAGTTGCAGATCGTAGGTGGCGCGGTGGGTGGCGGTATGTCCCACCTGGCGGGTCAGTTCGGCGGCCTCGTTGCGGTATTCCAGGCCGTCGATCTCGAGCTGTTCGCGCATCGACTTGGCGAAGAGTTCGAGCTGTTGATCCAGGTCCAGCGTGGTCTGCAGGATGCCGGCCAGCTCCAGTACCCGCGGGCCGAGGCTCTCGGGTTCGGCCGGTGTCACGGAGCCGTGCACCTGCTTGGGTTCGACCACTGCGAATCTGCCTGTCGTCTGTGTGCCTTGCATTGCATTATCCACGCTTGGGGTTTGCTGTCACCGGGGTTCTAGCGATTCCCGTGCCAAACTGTAAAAACGTATGTTAATCAATTGGTTGTGATACTCTGCTGATGGCCGTCGGCAAAATGTCGTCGCAGGTGATGGGCACCAAAGGACTAAATGCCGGGTATCCGACACCGTGGAAGGAAGTCCCTTCCCGCGTCGGAAGCCCGTCTCCCCTGCGTTTCATGCAGGAATGCCCGCGCCTCCCCGCCGTCTGTTCTACGATGGCATCCGAATGGCGACAAAAAAGGGGGTAACGATGTTGAAGCGCTTTCTGGCGATACTGGGGCTGCTGCTGGCCGGCCTGGCGATGGCAGCGCAGGAGGAGGCCCTGCAGGAGGGCATGGTCAATCCCGGCTACGAGGAGAAGCCGGAGTGGTTCAAGGAGTCCTTCCTGGACATTCGCGAGGACGTGGCCGAGGCGGCCGCCGCCGGCAAGCGGGTGATCCTCTATTTCTACCAGGACGGCTGTCCCTACTGCGCCCGTCTGCTGCGCGACAACTTCGGTGACCGCCGGATCGCGGAGAAGACCCGCAAGCACTTCGACGTGATCGCCATCAACATCTGGGGCGACCGCGAGGTGACCGACTTCGCCGGCCGCCAGACCACTGAGAAACGATTCGCCGCCGACCTCAAGGTGCAGTACACGCCCACCCTGCTGATGCTGGACGAACAGGGCAAGGTGGTGCTGCGCATCAACGGCTATTTCGAGCCGCACAAGTTCGACGTGGCCCTGGACTATGTGGCCGGCCACCACGAGAAGGAAGGCGGGTTCCGCGCCTATTATGCGAAGGTGGCGCCGCAGCCCGCCAGCGGCAAGATTCCGGAGCTGCCGGGTTCGCTGCCGCATCCGCTGCGCCTGAAGGATGCGCCGCAGCGCACCTGGCGTCCGCTGGTGGTGTTCTTCGAGCAGAAGGTGTGCCGCGAGTGCGACGAGCTGCACCAGGACCTGCTGCGCCGGCGCGAGGTGGCCATCGCGCTCACCAACCTGGACACCGCGGTGGTGGACATCGGCTCACGCGAGACGCTGCAGACCCCGGATGGGCGCGAGCTGCCGGCGGAGCAGTGGGCGCGCGAGCTGGGCATCCAGTATGCCCCCAGCCTGGTGTTCTTCGACCGCGAGGGGCGGGAGGTCTTCCGCACCGAGGCCTGGCTGCGCACCTTCCACCTGCACGGTGCCCTGGACTATGTGGTGAGCGGCGCCTATCGCCACCAGCCCAACTTCCAGCGCTTCCTGCAGCACCGCACCGATCTGCTGCATGCGCGCGGCTTCAAGGTGGACCTGATGGAGTGAGGCTGCGGCTCAGTCCTCGCGCCAGGCGACGCGCTCGCCGCGCAGCCCGCCGCTGTCGGGGCCGAGCAGCCACAGGTACAGGGGAACCAGGGTCTCCGGTACCTTGATCTGTTCGGCGTCCTCGGCGGGATAGGCGCGCCGGCGCAGCGCGGTGCGGGTGGGACCAGGTTCCAGCAGGTTGACCCGTACCGGCGTGCTCTCCAGCTCCTGGGCCCAGATGCGGGCCATGCTGTCCACGCCCGCCTTGCTCACGCCGTAGGCGCCCCAGAAGGGGCGTGCCTCGATGCCCACCGCATCGCCGGTGAACACCACGCTGGCGTCCGGGGCGCGCTGCAGCAGCGGCAGCAGGGCCTGGGTGAGCATGAAGGGCGCGTTCAGATTGACCTGCATCACCTTCATCCAGTCTTCCACCTCGTAGTCCTTGAGGCGCGAGAGATAGGGCATCAGGGCGGCGCAATGCACCAGTCCGTCGAGGCGCTTCAGCTCGCCTTCCAGGGTGAGCGCGAGCTGGTCGTGATCCAGCGGGGTGGCCCCTTCCAGGCTCATGGGGTAGATCGCCGGCTGCGGGCCGCCCGCCTTCTCGATGGCGTCGTACACCGCCTCCAGCTTGCTCACCGTCTTGCCCAGCAGCACCACGGTGGCACCGTGCGCCGCGCAGCCCAGGGCCACCGCGCGGCCGATGCCGTCGCCGGCGCCGGTGACGAGAATGACGCGGTCCTTCAGCAGATCGGGGGCGGGCTGGTAGTCGGCGGGAAAGGGCATGGCGTGAGGGCTCCTCGGAAAAGGCGGGATTCTACCTGCTGTGAGCGGCGGGGGGCAGGGCTCAGCGTCCGCGCCAGGCGCTCCACAGCAGCCCCAGGGGCGTGGGCCGCAGGATGCGGCGGTGGCTCTGGAAGCGATGCCGGCGCAGCAGGCGGGCGATCCGCCGATGTTGCGCGATCACCGCATGAACCGGGGCGGTGGCCGGCTCGCGGCGCAGCGGCGCCTGGCGCCAAGCTGCCTCGGCGGCTGCCAGCAAGGCCTCGCCCAGCGACGCCAGGGCGGGCACTTCCGGTGCGCGACGCAGGCTGTCGAGGTCGAGGCCCGCCGCGCGCAGCCGGTCCGCCGGCAGGGTGAGGGCGTCGCGGTGCACGTCCTCGCCCAGGCGCTGCAGGCGGGCCACGGTGCCCACATAGCCGCCGGCGGTCTCGATCGCGGATTGCTGCTCGGTGTCCACCGGACCGGCCAGGAGCTGCAGCCGTGGCGCCTGTTCCTCGCGCGCCTGGGCCAGGCAATCGCCCAGGTCGTGCGGTGCGGCACGCATCACCCGCGCTTCGGTGGCGTCCAGGGCGCGCTGCATCTGCGCCACCTGCCAGTCGGCCTGCACCTCGGCCAAGAGGGCCTGGGCGATGGGGTGGCGCGCATCCCCGGCAGGCAGCCGCTGCGCCTCCTCGCGCCACCAGTCCAGCTTGAGCCGGGTGACGCCGGGGTCGCTGGCCTGGCGCACCGCGCGGTCGAGCAGGTCGAACCAGGCCAGCCATGCGGCCACCGCGTCGCGCCGCGTCGGGGGGCTGAAGCGCGCCACGTAATAGGCCGCCGAGCCCGGCGGGGTGGCGTCGTTGGGAAAGGACCAGTCCTCGTTCATGCGGCCCGGGCGTCCTCCAGCAGGCGCAGCAGGGCCTCGGGACGGTCGATGTTGCAGACGCTCTCCCAGGCCTCCACCGGGTCGTCCGGGTGCAGATAGCCCCAGGTGGCGCCGATGCCCAGGGCGCCGGCGGCACGCGCGGCCTGCATGTCCCGGCCGGCATCGCCCAGATACCAGCAGCGTTCCGGCGGGGCCGCCAGGCGTTCGCAGGCATACAGCAGCGGCATCGGGTGGGGCTTGCGCTCGGGACAGGTGTCGCCGCTCACCACCGCGGGGGTGCGGTCGGCCAGGCCCAGCGCCTCCACCAGCGGATCGGTGAGCCAGGCCGGCTTGTTGGTGACGATGCCCCAGCCAATGCCCGCTCCCTCCAGGGTCTGCAGCACCTCGGGCATGCCGTCGAACAGGCGCGTCTCGCGGCACAGATTGGCCTGATAGACCGCCAGCAGGTGGCGACGGCGTTCCTCGAAGCCGGGATGGTCGGGCGCCATGCCGAAGCCGAGCCGGATCAGGGCGATGCCGCCGTGGGAGACCACCGGGCGGATCCGCTCGAAGGGCAGCGGCGGGCGGCCGTAGTGGCGCAGCGTCTCGTTCAGCGCATGGGCGAGGTCGGGTGCGGTGTCCGCCAGGGTGCCGTCCAGATCGAACAGCACCGCGGCGGGATAGGGCAGGGCGGGCACGGCGGGTTTCCTGGCATCCGTGGATCGGGTGCCGGGAAAGTTACCACGTCCGGCCGGCCTCAGGCATCCAGGTGCGCCTTGTGCCAGGCCCCGCTGGAGACCAGGGAGCGCTCCGCCAGGCTGGTCAGGCGCAGCAGCTCTCCCAGCGAGCGGATGTGCACCTTGCCCGCTTTCTTCAGCAGATACTGCAGGGAGCTGGGGGTGAAGGGCGCTTCGTGACAGGGGTGTGCGTCCGCGCAGTGCTCGGAATCTTGCATCTCGACCTCCTCGTGGCGATGTCGTCCGGCTTGAACTGCAGCCGGATCTTGTGATGACGCTCAAGCCTAAGGGGTCTCGGCGGCGGCGGATTGACCGGCGTCAAGGAAAGTCGTTTCCCTCCTTGGGGAATTCCCGTAATAACTCATTGTTTACGCGTTAATTTCGATCAGTGTCGGAATGCCGCGGACGGTTTCGGGGTGCTCTTGACATTGGTCGTCCCCATCCGCACCTGGCTGTAGTAGATTGATCCCCACACACAACGATCCGGAGAAACCGAAGATGACCGAACTGAAGCCGCCGCACGATCCCATCGAGGCCCTGGGTCAGGCCTACGAGAAGCTGTTCGAGACGGTCGCCGAGGACTGGAAGAAGGTCGAGGAGAAGGCCGAGCCGGTCCTCCACGACCTGATCGTGAAGGCCAAGGAGAAGCTGCTGGCGGCCGAGGAGATCACCGAGGAGCAGGGTGAGAAGCTGGCCGAATACCTGGAGCGCGACCTGCAGGACCTGGGCCGCCATCTCTCCGAGGAGGGGCGCGAGCTGAAGGACTGGCTGGGGTTCGAGACCGCGCTGCTGGAGGATTACTTCGCCAACCTGCTGCTCTCGGTGGCGGACAAGAGCGAGGTGGAGTGGCTCAAGCTCAAGCTGCAGGCGCAGGTGGAGCACCCGGTCTATCGCACCGGCGAGGTGGCCATGCCCGGCACCTTCGAGTGCCTGAACTGCGGCGAGCGGGTGCATCTGCACAAGGCCGGCCATATCCCGCCCTGTCCCAAGTGTCATCACACCGAGTTCAAGCGCGTCTCCTTCGACTGATTCCCATCGCGCGACGTGCAGAAGGCGCTGATCCGGCTCACCGCCCTGGGCGCGGTCACCGGGCTGCTGGCCGGTGCGGTGGTGCTCGCCTTCCGCTGGGTGATCGAGGCCAGCCAGCGCGCCTTCCTGCCCGGCGGCCAGCTCGGCACCTGCATCCCCGACTGGGCCAACGCCACGGT
>CAZVIG010000138.1:0-471 GCA_964627395.1 uncultured Sedimenticola sp. | reverse complement strand
TCCCTGCCCGGCGGCCAGCTCGGTAATTACGAGGCCCTGCCCGGCTGGGCCCTGCTCGCCCTGCCGGTGGGGGGCGGCCTGGCGCTGGCGCCGGCGTTCGACCGCCTGCCGGAGCATCTGCGCTCGGTGGGCATCGTGCACGCCATCCAGCAGTTGCGTCACACCGGCCGGCCAAACCTGCCGCTGGCCAACGCCTTGGTGCAATTCTTCGCCGGCGGCTTCGCCATCGTCTGTGGTCACTCGGTGGACCGCGAGGGGCCGGGGGTGCACCTGGGGGCGGCCACCGGCACCTGGGTGGGCGGGCGTTCCGACGACGCCGACAGCTTCACCCTCACGGTATGCGGTGCCGCGGCGGCGATTGCGGCGGCCTTCAACACCCCGCTGGCGGGCATCGTGTTCGTGATCGAGGTGCTGGGGGTGCGCTACCGGGTGGACCGCTTCATTCCGGTGATGACCGCCTCGGTGATCGGC
>CAZVIG010000137.1:3570-6258 GCA_964627395.1 uncultured Sedimenticola sp. | reverse complement strand
TCACCGGCCTGGTGGCACGCGACCAGATGGTGGGGCCCTGGCAGGTGCCGGTGGCCGACGTGGCGGTCACCCTGAGCGATTACCAGGGGTATGCAGGCGAGGCGATGGCGATGGGCGAGCGCACCCCGCTGGCGCTGCTGGACGCCCCTGCATCGGGGCGCATGGCGGTGGGCGAGGCGATCACCAACATCGCCGCCGCGGCCATCGAGCGCCTGGGCGACATCAAGCTGTCCGCCAACTGGATGGCGGCCGCCGGGCATCCCGGCGAGGACGCCCGCCTGTACGACACGGTGCGCGCGGTGGGCCTGGAGCTGTGCCCGAAACTGGGCATCGCCATCCCGGTGGGCAAGGACTCCATGTCCATGAAGACGGTGTGGGAGCAGGAGGGCGAGCGGCGCGAGATGACCGCGCCCCTGTCGCTGATCGTCTCCGCCTTCGCCCCGGTGAGCGACGCCCGCCGCACCCTCACCCCGCAGTTGCGCAGCGACCTGGGCGACACCGACCTGGTGCTGGTGGACCTGGGCGAGGGGCGTGACCGACTCGGCGCCAGCGCCCTGGCCCAGGTGTACGGCGAGATCGGCGAGCAGGGCCCCGACCTGGACGATCCGGAGCTGCTCAAGCGCTTCTTCGCGGTGATCCAGGAGCTGAACGCCGAGGGGCTGCTGCTGGCCTATCACGACCGCTCCGACGGCGGCCTGTTCGTGACCCTGTGCGAGATGGCCTTCGCCGGACGCACCGGCCTGGAGATCGACCTCGCCGGGCTCTCCGGGGACGATCTGGCGGTGCTGTTCAACGAGGAGCTGGGGGCGGTGCTGCAGGTGCATCACGAGGACGCCGACGACGTGCTGCTGCGCCTGGAGCAGGCGGGGCTGGGGCATTGTTCCCAGCTCATCGGGACCCTCTCCGAGGATCAGCGGATCCGCATCCGGCACGGCGCGCGTCCGGTGTTCGAGGCCCCGCGCGCCGAGCTGCAGCAGTACTGGTCGGAGACCACGCGCGAGATGCAGGCCCTGCGCGACAACCCCGCCTGCGCCGCCGAGGAGTTCGAGCGCATCGCCCGGGAGGATCCCGGCCTGCATGCGCGGCTGAGCTTCGATCCGGAGGACGACATCGCCGCGCCCTATGTGGAGCGCGCCCGTCCGCGCATGGCGATCCTGCGCGAGCAGGGGGTGAACGGCCAGCTCGAGATGGCCGCCGCCTTCCACAAGGCGGGCTTCGAATGCGTGGACGTGCATATGTCCGACATCCTCGCCGGCCGGGTCGGCCTGGAAGACTTCAAGGGCCTGGTGGCCTGCGGCGGCTTCAGCTACGGCGACGTGCTGGGTGCCGGCGAGGGCTGGGCCAAGTCCATCCTGTTCAACCCCCGGGCGCGCGACCAGTTCCAGGCCTTCTTCGAGCGCGAGGACAGCTTCGCCCTGGGGGTGTGCAACGGCTGTCAGATGCTCTCCAACCTCAAGGCGCTGATCCCCGGCGCCGAGCACTGGCCCCATTTCGTGCGCAACCGCTCCGAGCAGTTCGAGGCGCGCTTCGTGATGGTGGAGGTGCCGGACTCGCCGTCCATCCTGCTCCAGGGCATGGCCGGCAGCCGCATGCCCATCGCGGTGGCGCACGGCGAGGGGCGCGCCGAATTCGCCGACCCGGCTCAGCTTCAGGCGGTGGCCGGCCAGGTGGCGCTGCGCTATGTGGAGAACGACGGCAGCGTGGCGGTGCGTTATCCCGCCAACCCCAACGGCTCGCCGGAGGGGATCACCGGGCTGTGCAGCGCCGACGGCCGGGTCACCATCATGATGCCCCACCCGGAGCGGGTGGTGCGCACCGTCACCAATAGCTGGCATCCGGACGACTGGGGCGAGGATGGCCCCTGGATGCGCCTGTTCCGCAACGCCCGTCGCTGGGTGGACTGATGGATCCGGAACTGATCGCCCTGCAGGAGCGCATCGCCCACCAGGAGGCGGCGATCGACGAACTCACCCGCCAGTCGCTGCAGCAGGACGAACTGGTGCGCGCCCTGTTGCGGCGTGTGGAGCAGCTCGAGGGGCAGCTCCGCGAACTCGCCGAACAGGTGGGTCCCCAGGTGGAGGACGCGCCGCCTCCGCACTACTGAGGCTACGTCTCCAGGTAGAAGGGCGAGAGGGTCTCTTCCCCGCTGGATGCGGGCTCGGGGCAGGCGCGGCGCATGCGCGCCTCGACCAGGGCCGCCGTGATGCGCGCCTCGTCCACCACCTCCGGATAGAGGGGCAGCAGCTCGGCCAGGCGCAGGGCATGGCGCGCGGCCAGGGCCTCGATGGCGCGCCGCTCCTCCCGCTCCAGGGCCAGCAGCAGGGTGGCCGGGCTCTGCCAGTGGCGCAGCGCCGCCAGGGCCTCGGCATGGGGCGCCAGGGCGTGCTCGTCCAGATCCCCGGCCGGCAGGCGGGCTTGGCGGCGGTCGAACCAGCGTGCCTCCGCCACCTCGCCGGCGAGGGCGGAGACCGCCTCGCGCAGCTCCCCCAGGCGGCTGTCGCGGGCGATGCCCGCCTCGCCCGGGGTCCAGCGCAGCAGCGGTGGGGGCTCTTCCGGCTGGTGGTCGCAGCGCGAGGCGAGCAGCGCCAGGGGCCGTCCGGTGGCGCCGTGCAGCAGCCACAGCTCGTGATGGTCGGCCAGCGGGAAGGGCAGGGCGGGCGCCTGCCGGCGCACTACTTGCAGCAGGTG
>CAZVIG010000137.1:0-3560 GCA_964627395.1 uncultured Sedimenticola sp. | reverse complement strand
GGGCGCGCGATGGTGCGCTCGAAGGTGGGCAGGCGGATGGGGGCGCGCTGGAAGCCGTTGCGCTCCGACCAGGTGCCGTACTTGATGTCCGGCACGATCACTTCCTCGTCCTCGTCCAGGTCGTCGTAGATGCACTCCCCCTGCACATAGAGGGTCCATTCGCGGCCGTCGGTGGTCACCGCCTCGGCCCAGCGGGTGCGCACCACGTGCATGGCGCCGCGGAAGGGGTTGAGGATGCGCTGCGAAAAACAGAGGATTCGGTCGTCTTGCATGCTGTCTTTGTAGACCCAAATCGGCGCGCTGGCAAAAATCGCCGTAAACTCGCTCCCATGAGCCGCCGCTGCCGCCTGTGCCTGCTGATCCGAACCTTCTTCCTCTCCGCCCTGCTGGGCGGGGTGGGCGGCTATGCCACGGCGATGCGCTTCGGCCCCGGCAGTCTGTCGATGCTGGTCACCTTCTTCGGCGCCCTGCTGCCGGTGCTCTGGTACGTGCGCGAGCGCCAGAGATGAATCCGGCTGCAATCTTTCGGCCCCCGGGGCGGTCAAAAGAGGAGTGTCAGAACGGAGAGAGAGACCCATGCTGATCCGCATCCGCCGTCCCTCGGACCTGCGCGAGTCCGATGTCACCCCCGAGGCGCACTTCCGGCAGCGCCGCAAGCTGCTGGCGCTGGCCGCCGCGGCCGGGGTCGGCGCCGCCCTGCCGGCGCGCGCCCTGGTGAATCCCCCGGCCGAGGGCAAGGCGCTGCCGAAGCGCATCGACACCGATTGGGGCCGGGACCTGGAGCCCACCGACTTCGAGGACATCACCAGCTACAACAACTTCTACGAGCTGGGGATCGGCAAGCGCGAGCCGGCGCGCAATGCGGGCAGCCTGCGCACCCGCCCCTGGTCGATCCGGGTGGAGGGGGAGTGCGAGAAGCCCGGGGTGCTGGACATCGAGGACCTGCTGCGTATGCCCCAGGAGGAGCGCATCTACCGCTTCCGCTGCGTCGAGGCCTGGGGCATGGTGGTGCCCTGGGACGGGGTGCCGCTGAGCAAGGTGCTGGCCCGTTTCCAGCCCACCTCCAAGGCGAAGTACGTCGCCTTCGAGACCCTGTACGACCCCAAGCAGATGCCGGGTCAGAAGCGCGACATCATCGGCTGGCCCTATCTCGAAGGCCTGCGCATGGACGAGGCCATGCATCCGCTGACGCTGCTGGTGACCGGGGTCTACGGGGTGGAGCTGCCGGGCCAGAACGGCGCCCCGGTGCGCCTGGTGGTGCCCTGGAAGTACGGCTTCAAGAACATCAAGTCCATCGTCCGGATCCGCTTCACCGAGCAGCAGCCGCGCAACACCTGGGCGGTGCTGCAGCCGGAGGAGTATGGCTTCTATGCCAACGTCAACCCGGAGGTGGACCATCCCCGCTGGAGCCAGAAGTACGAGCGCCGCATCGGCGAGGGGCTGTTCGCGCGCAAGCACCGGACCCTGATGTTCAACGGCTATGCCGAGGAGGTGGCGCACCTCTATCGCGGCATGGACCTGCGGCGGTTCTTCTGAGCCATGGACCGCGAACGCCGCTTCCGCTATCTGGTCAAGCCGCTGGTGTTTCTCGCCTGCCTGCTGCCGCTGGCGGGGTTGGTGCACGGCATGCTGATCGAGGATCTGGGGCCCAATCCGCTGGAGACGGTCACCTTCGTCACCGGCGACTGGGCCCTGCGCCTGCTGCTGGCGACCCTCGCCATGACGCCCCTGCGCCGCCTGCTGCACGCCGCCTGGCCGCTGCGGCTGCGGCGTATGCTGGGTCTGTACGCCTTCTTCTACGCCAGCCTGCATTTCCTGATCTGGCTGGTGCTGGACCAGGAGCTGCGCTGGGACGCCATCCTGGCCGACATCGCCAAGCGTCCCTATGTCACCGTCGGCTTCACCGCTTGGCTGCTGATGCTGCCGCTGGCGCTCACCTCCACCCGCGCCGCGATGCGTCGTCTGGGGCGGCGCTGGGCCCGGCTGCACCGCCTGGTCTATCCCTCCGCGGTGCTGGGGGTGCTGCACTACCTGTGGCTGGTGAAGGTGGACATCAGCGAGCCGCTGCTCTATGGGGCGGTACTGGCGGTGCTGCTGCTGGCGCGGCTGCGCTGGTCCTTCTCCTGGCCGATGCTGCGCCGCCGCCTGCCGGTGGGCGACTGAGCGGCCGATTGTGGGCAACAACCATTTTCTTCTTGCGTCGATATTGATTCGCGTTATACTGGCGCCACTCTAGAGACTTGCCAAGAACAAGCCCGGAGGAGGATGGAAACGCCCCGTTGCAAGACGTGGCGTTTTTTTTGCGCGTCTTCCGGGCGCTTGAAGTTTCGGCAGGGGGTGATTAACTCTCTATATATCCCGGTCCCCTGCACCTGTAACGAGGAGGGATGCGACCATGAACGGATTGCGTGCCACCCTGGCTGCGGCCGGCCTGCTGGCGGCCACCCAGGCGTCCGCCTTCTGGGGCTGGGACGACAACGACAGCTACAGCAGCGGCAGTGCCGACAGCCGCGGCGACTTCGTCGGCGACGCCGATGCCGAGGGCGAGGCGAGCTTCACCTTCAACTTCACCGGCCGTATGAAGGCCCGCGGCAATGCCCGCGGCGAGACGGACAGCGCCGGCGACTGGAGCGGCTACAGTTATGACTCGCCCTATTGGTACGGGGCGCCCTACTACTATGGTGTGCCCTACTGGGGTCCCTATGCCCCGCCGGCATCCCCCGTATCGCCACCGCCTGCCTCGCGTTGAGGGTGCCGGAATCCGTCCGTTGGCGGGCGATGCCCGCCGGCAGGAACCCCTTTCCTGCTTTCCATTCAAGAATGTTGTTGTGTGACGACAGTCACATTTTGATGCTTGCGACTGTGGCATCGCCGTGATCTGCCGCTTGTGCTAGCATCCCGCGAGTTTTTCCGGGTTGTTGTTTCATCATCGTCGCCCGGTGGCTGCCGATGACAGCGGGGGACCCGGTATTTCACCATCACGGTCGCTGCGGCGCCTCCCGGGTGCCGCGGACGGGACAATATTCAACCAAGGTTGGGGGACAATCGATGAAGCGGCGATTGCTGGGCCTGGCACTGGCCCTCGGTGTGACAGCGGGAGGCGCCTCGGCGGCGGAAGCGGAAGGCGTGGCCCTGGTGGATGCGGTGCAGCAGGCGCTGGCCTCACATCCCGACGTGCGCGTGCAGAGCAACGAACTCCAGGCGCGCGCCAAGGAGATCGAACAGGCCGAGGCCGGCTACAAGCCCCGCGTGGACGTCACCGCGGCCGCGGGCTGGGAGTGGAACGACAACGCCAGCACCCGCGGCGCGGGCTATGACGACGGGCGCAGCCTGATCCGTAAAGAGGCCGGTGCCAAGCTGACCCAGATGCTGTTCGACGGCTATGCCACCGACAGCGAGGTGGCGCGCCAGAAGGCCCGTTACCAGTCGGTGCGCTGGCGCCTGGAAGGGGTCAGCCAGAACGTGGCCCTGGACGCCGTCAAGGCCTATCTGGACGTGCTGCGTCAGCGCGAGCTGCTGCGCCTGTCCGAGGAGAATCTGCGCGCCCACCAGCGCACCGA
>CAZVIG010000136.1:0-6285 GCA_964627395.1 uncultured Sedimenticola sp. | reverse complement strand
AACTCGAGGTCCCGGCCTCGCCCAGCTGTGCCGCACCCGACTGGTAGGACTCCACCCAGGAGGTGTCACCCACCTGGCGCAATCCCTGGTTGTTGTTGAACTTGGCCAGCGCCACCTTGCCCAGTGGCGAGGACTGGCCGTTGGTGTAACGCGCGAAGATGACGCCCTCGGTGTCGATGTCCACCCCCGCCAGGCGACCCGAGGTATAGCCGTTCTGGGTCAGGTTGTTGACCCCGAAGGCCGCGCCGTACTGGGTGGTGCCGTTCAGATCCAGGGAGATGGTCATGGCGGCGGCCCCGGGCGGGGTGAAGCTGGGCAGGGTCGCCACGCCGCCCGCCGGCGAGGTGAGCGCCCCCGAGTCGCTGAAGGTCAGGCTCACCTCGCCCGCGGCGGGCGGGGTGGCGGTGCCGGTGGAGACGCTGTTGCCGTCCACATAGGTATAGGCGTCCCAGGCGTTGGTACCGGTCTTCACGAAGTAGAAGGTGGTGGTATGGGGATTGCCCAGGGAGTCGTACACCGTGGTAGAGGTGGCGCTGTTGTAGCTGGCCGGATTGGCCGGATCGAAGGCCACCGCCGGCACGCTGGAGGAGGAGTCCAGGTTGAGCGAGGCGGCGATGTTGTCGGTGGCCACCGGCGAGCTGGGCGCGGTGGGGAGCTGCAGGTCCTGCAGCACCCCGGTATTGAAGGTGGTGGTGCCGCCCACCCCGCTCACCGCGGGGTACACCTGCAGGCGGTCGTTGGCGTGGTTGATGACATAGCCGTCGCGGTCCACGCTGTAGGCCCCGGCTCGGGTATAGGAAATGGTGCCGTCTGGGTTTTCCAGCACGAAAAAGCCCTGCCCGCTGATCGCCAGGTCGAGGTTGTTGGAAGTGAAGTCCACCGAGCCCTGGGTGAACTGCTGGGCCACGCGCACCACCCGGGTTCCCTGGCCCGCGGCGTTGTTGGAGGTGTCCTGGATGGCGGAGGCATAGAGGTCTGCGAACTCGGCACGCGACTCCTTGAAACCGTTGGTGGCGGCGTTGGCGATGTTGTTGCCGGTCACCTCCAGATCGGTGGTGGCGGCGTTCAGGCCGGACAGGGCGATTCGAAAGGGCATGGTCGTTACCTCCGGTCAGAAGATCTGCTGGACATTGTTGAAGGCCACCGGTCCCAGGCCTTCGAGATTGAGGGTGAGGCCGTCGCGGGCGGAGAGGTCCACCGACTGCACCCGCGAGCGCAGCCGCGGCTGCAATTCGACCGTCTGCTCGCCCTGGCGGGCGGACACGGCGACGCGATAGCGCCCCGGCGGCATATAGGCGCCGGCGTCGTCCACGCCGTCCCAACTGAAGCGCAGGGTGCCGGCCGGGGAGGATCCCAGGGGCAGCTCGCGCACCAGTTGACCCGCCGGGTCGTACACGCGCAGCGTCACCTCGGGGCTGGACTGGGGCAGCTCCACCTCGCCGTCGATGCTGCCGCCGGCCGCGAGCGCGCCCATGTCCATGGGCACCAGCACCTGGCGCCCCACCAGGCCGCCGGCCTGCAGCGCCTGCCCCGACGTGAGGGCGGTGGCGAGGTCCTGCACCTCGCGGTTGAGCTTGTCCAGGCCGGTGACCGAGCCGAACTGGGCGATCTGGGACAGGAAGTCGCCGTTCTCCATGGGCTTGAACGGGTCCTGGTTGTTCATCTGGGTGACCATCAGCTTGAGGAAGGTCTGCATCCCCAGTTCGCTGGCGTCGTTGGTCTTCTTCTGCGTTTCCGCGCGCTTCAGCCCCAGCGAGGCGAAGATGTCGTCACCGCTCTGTAGTGCATTGGTGCCGTTCATGTCGTTTCTCAGCGTCCGAGGTTGATGGTGGCCATCATCATCTGGCGCGCCGCGTTGAGGACCTCCACATTGTCCTGATAGGCGCGCGAGGCGGAGATCATGTTGGCCATCTCCTCCACCGCATTGACGTTGGGCCGGTAGATGTAGCCGTCCTTGTCCGCCAGGGCGTGGTTGGGGGCGTACTCGCGGATCAGCGGCGCCTTGCTCTCCACCACGCCCACCATCTGCACGCCCTGCGCCGGGGCCTGGGGATCGAACCGATCCAGCAGCGCCCGGAACACCGGCTGGCGCGCGCGATAGGTCTGGTCGATGCTGCTGGAGACGGCGTCCACGTTGGCCAGGTTGGAGGAGACGACGTTCAGGCGCAGGTTCTGCGCGTTCATGCCGGAGCCGGCGATGTCGAATATCCGGAAACTACTCATTGGGCATTACCCTTGATGGCGGTTCTGAGGGTGCGGATGGCGCCATCCAGGAAGCGCAGGCTGGCCTGGTAGCGCACCGCGTTGGCGCTGTATTCCACCTGCTCGCGCTCGGTCTCGACGGTGTTGCCGTCCAGCGAGGGCTGCTGGGGAATGCGGTACTTCAGGGCATCGGTGCCGAGGGCGTCCGCCGGCGGCGCGATGTGGCCGGGCCGGGTCGCCTCCAGACGCACCCCGGGCCGGCTCTGTTCGGCCAGGATGCTGCGGAAGTCCAGGTCACGGGCCTTGTAGCCCGGGGTGTCGGCGTTCGCCAGGTTGGCGGCCAGTATCTCGGCACGCCGGGCGCGCAGCTTCAGCGCCTGCTCGTGAATGCCGAATACCTTGTCGAATCCCATGGCTCACCTCTGCACGATCGGTTCTGGGGGAACCATTGCAGACTTTGTGCCAGCCTTGGGAGATCTTGAAATTCAAGGGGTTGGGAGATCGTGACCGCCGCCGGGGCGGCAAGCCGGGCAAATCCTTGCCGCCGGCGGCAATCAATCGCGCCGGTACACCAAGCCGGTGCCGTGGCGCTCCATGCGGAACAGGTCGCTGTGATCGCTCATCGACTCCGTGGAACCGATGAACAGCGCGCCGCCGGGTGCAAGGGCCGCATGGAAGCGCTCCAGAATGTCGCGCTTGCGTTCCTGGGAGAAATAGATGAGGACGTTGCGGCAGAAGATGACGTCGAAACGCCCCAGGGAGGCGAAATCGTCGAGCAGATTGAACTCGCGGAAACGCACCTGGCGGCGGAATTCGGGCCGCACCTCGATACAGCCCTGGTCGTCATCGAGGAAGAAGCGCCGCCGCTGCTCCACGGTGAGGCCGCGCGAGGCGGCCACCCCGCAGTATCGCCCGGCGCGCGCCTGGGCCAGCGCCGACGGCGAGATGTCGGTGCCCAGCACCTCCCAGCCGGCGCCGGGCGGGCACTGGCCGCGCTGCTGCGCCTCGTCCAGGGAGAACAGTATGCTGTAGGCCTCCTGCCCGGTGGAGACGGCGGCCGACCAGATGCGCATGCGGCCGCCGGCCTGTGCCGGCAGCAGGGTTTCCACCAGGATGCGGTAATGCGCCGGGTCGCGGAACCAGAAGGTCTCGTTGGTGGTCATGGCATCCACCACCGCGGCCTGCAGGGCGCGGTCGGCGCCGGGCGCCAGACGTGCCGCCAGGGCGTCGAAGTCGGCCAGGCCGTGCTCGCGCAACAGGTGCCCGAGGCGGCTCACCACCAGGTATTCCTTGCCGATGCCGAGGCGGATGCCCGCCTGGCGCTCGAGAAAATCGGCGATCGCCTGATACTGGCCTGCGTCCAGGCCTCCGCTTCCGTTCATGGTATCTCTTCCCTGCCCCGGGGCCGGTCCCGTTCGTATCGATGCCTCAGGCGGCATCCGCCCGCGACACGTCGTGCTGGCGCAGGTGCTCCTGCACCATCATGGCAAGGGTATCAGGCTCCCACTTGGGCAGGAAATCGTTGGCGCCCACCTTGGCCACCATGTTCTTGTTAAACACCCCGCTGAGCGAGGTATGGAGTATCACATGCAACTTGTCCAGGGCGGGGTTCTCGCGGATCTTCTTGGTGAGCGAGTAGCCGTCCATGCGCGGCATCTCCACGTCGGAGATCACCAGCGACAGGAAATCGTGCACGTCGCGTCCCTCCTGGACCCAGGCCAGGAGCTGTTCCCAGGCCTCCTGCCCGTCCTTGCAGGCGGTGTATTCCACGCCCATCTGCTTGAGCACCCGCGTCACCTGGTTGCGGGCCACGCTGGAATCGTCCACCACCAGCACATGGTGCGGCCGTTCGTCGTCGAACTCTTCGATCACACCCTCGGAGACGTCCTCCTGGCCGCCGATCACCTCCTTGAGCACCTTCTCCACGTCGATGATCTCCACCAGCTCGCCGTCCACCTGGGTGACCGCGGTCATGTAGGTGCCTTCGGCCGCGCCCTTGGGCGGCGGCAGGATGTCCTGCCAGTTCATGTTGATGATGCGGTCCACCGAATCCACCAGGAAGCCCTGTACCTTGCGGTTGTATTCGGTGATGACGGTGAACTTGTGTTCATAGTCCTCCAACGGCGGCCCGCCGATGGCCATGGAGAGATCCATGATGGTGATGGTCTTGCCGCGCATATTGGCGATGCCGCGCACCACCGGGTGCGCCTGGGGCACCTTGGTCAGCGGCGGGCACTGGATCACCTCCTGAACCTTGAAGACGTTGATTCCATAGCGCTGTTTGCCGCCGAGGCGGAACAACAGCAGCTCCAGTCGGTTGTGTCCCGCCAGCTGCGTGCGCAGATCGACGCCGTCGAGTATCCCGGCCATCTCGTTCTCCCCGTGGTTGTTGCGAAGGTCTCCTTGAATGACGGCGCCCTGCGAAAAAACTTTAGCGAACCGGCGCGCCGCATCCGGCACGAACCTTGCTCCATCCCGTCCAACACCACGGAAACGACGACCATGCGACGATTTCTTGACACGGTAATGGCCCTGGCGTGCCTCGCCCTGCTGGCACCCGGCACAGCGGGCGCCGCGACCGGCGGGCCCTACGAATCCCCCGACCGCATCCGCGAGGCGGCGCGTCTGCACGTGCTGGCGCGCGCCGAGGACTTCCCCGGCGAGGTCCGGGTGACCACCTCGCGGCTGGACTCGCGCCTGCGCCTGCCTCGCTGCGAGGCACCGCTGGCCACCTACGACTCGCCCAACGGCCTGCGCCCGGGGCGCAACGTGGTGGGGGTGCGCTGCGACACCCCCCGCCCCTGGAAGCTATATGTCACGGTAAACGTCGCCACCCTGGAGCCCGTGGTGGTGGCGGCACGGGCGCTGGCCCGGGGTCAGACCATCGCCGCCGGGGACCTGCGTCTGGAGAAGCGCGACACCTCGCGCCTGCATCGCGCCTACTTCACCGACGTGGCCGGCCTGCTGGGCCAGCGCACCCGGCGCCAGGTCGCCGCGGGGCGCCTGCTCCACCCCGGCCTGGTGGAAAGACGCCGCCTGGTGCGGCGCGGCACCCTGGTGCAGCTCCTCGCCCGCCACGGCGCCCTGCAGGTGCGGGTCAAGGGCAAGGCCCTGGAGGACGGCACCCTGGGCGACCGCATCCGGGTGCGCAATACGGCCTCCGGCCGCACCGTCACCGGCGAGGTGGTCGCCTCCGGCGTGGTCGCGGTGAGCCCATGAAGGCTCCCGACAACCGGGATTCGCCCATTTTCGGAACCGGATTCACGACTTAGCGAGGTTCCCTAAAGTCCGTCAAATCTCGGACGATATACTCGGCGACACAGCAAGAAACAGGTAATCGCCATGAGCATCGAGATCAACGGAACCAAGGGACAGGCCCCGCTGGGCAGCGCCGGCACCACGCAGGCCGAGGCCAGCCGCAGCGCCTCCCGCGAGAGCAGCGAGGCCGGCGGCGGCACCCGTTCCAGCGCCGACACGCTCAGCCTCACCAGCCGCGCCAGCCGGCTGCAGCGGCTGGAGGAGAAGATCCGCGACCTGCCGGTGGTGGACACCCAGCGGGTCCAGGAGGTGCAGCGCGCGCTGGCCACGGGCACCTTCGAGATCCGACCCGCCCAGATCGCCGAGAAGATGCTGAACTTCGAAGTCGGCCTCGACAAGTCGAACTGAAGCCATGGACCCCGAAAGCCTCAAGGGCCCCTTCCGCGCCACCATCGAGGCCTCGGTCTCGGAACTGCGTGTGCTGCGCGACATCCTGCGCAGCGAACGGACGGCCCTCACCGGCGGCGACGTCGAGGCCCTGGAACAGGCGGTACGCCAGAAGACCGAATGCCTGGCGCAACTGGAACACAGCGTGCGCGCCCGCGAGCAGATGCAGCAGCAGCTCGGCCTGCCGGCGGGCCTGCCCGGCACCGAGCAGTACCTGCGCGCCCATTGCTCTCCAGAAGAGCTGGGCGACGCCTGGCGGGATCTGCTCGCCCTGTCGCGCGAGGTGGCGGAGCTGAACGTCCACAACGGCAAGCTCGCCCTGGCCGGCGAACGCCACACCCGCGAGGCCCTGGGCCTCCTCACCGGCCGCCCCCCCAC
>CAZVIG010000135.1:0-6302 GCA_964627395.1 uncultured Sedimenticola sp. | reverse complement strand
GCCGAGGCGCTCACCGAGTGGCTGCACCAGAAGGTGCGTACCGAGCTGTGGGGCTACGCGCCCGACGAGGATCTGGACAACGAGGCCCTGATCGCGGAACAGTACCAAGGTATCCGCCCCGCCATGGGTTACCCGGCCTCGCCCGACCACACCGAGAAGGACCTGCTCTGGGAACTGCTGGACGCCGAGGCCAACACCGGCATCTGGCTCACCGAGTCCAAGGCCATGGTGCCCACCGCGGCGGTGTCGGGGCTGTATTTCGCCCATCCGGCGGCGCGCTACTTCGCGGTGGGCAAGATCGCCCGCGACCAGGTGGAGGACTATGCCCGGCGCAAGGGCATGCCGGTGGCCGAGATCGAGAAATGGCTGGGGCAGAACCTCGCCTACGACAACTGAGGAGGCGTCATGGGATTCATGCAGGGGGAGCTGTTTGTGGCGATGCCCTCGCTGGTGTCGCTGCTGGCGGGGATCGCGATCCTGATCTGGCCGCGGGTGCTCAACTACATCGTGGCCTTCTACCTGATCCTGATGGGCCTGATGGGGCTGCTGCCCCTGCTGTGAGGGAAGCCGGACGGTGAGCTGTTTCCGTCCCGACGAGTGGCAGTATCGCGCCAGCGAACGGCTGCAGACGCTGCTGACGGGGCGCAAGCTGCGTGAACTCGCCGGCGGCCTGGAGCGGGCCTTGCGCGCCGACCGGCGTGCCGAGACGGGTCAGGACCGTCCTTCCCAGGTGGGCGAGCTGGCGGACGCCCTGCTGGTGGCGCGGGATGCCGACCTGTTCGCCGATCGCGACATCCGCAAGGCGGTGGCCGCCGCGGTGCGGCGCCACGAGGGCCGGCGGGTGGACTGTCCCGCGCGCTGGGTGCCGGGGGCGGGCGCGGCGCACCGTTTCGTGCATGCCTGCGGCTTTCCGCCGGAGCTGGCCGGCACGCGCGCCCGCGGGCGTCCCGAACCCCTGCAGACGGTACTGCCGCCGGCGGGTTACCGTCGTCTCAAGCCCTACCAGGAGGAGGTGCGCGACCAGCTCCTGGCGGCGCTGGACGCGCCGGCACCGGAGAATCGCGCCATGGTCTCCCTGCCCACCGGCGCGGGCAAGACCCGGGTGGCGGTGGAGAGCCTGCACCAGTGGGCGCACCGTCAGCTCGACGAAGGCGGGCGCCGCCGGCTGATGCTGGTGTGGCTGGCGCACACCGAGGAGCTGTGCGAACAGGCGGTGGCCTCCTTCGAG
The DNA here is from genome assembly GCA_964627395.1 of uncultured Sedimenticola sp. Taxonomy (GTDB): domain Bacteria; phylum Pseudomonadota; class Gammaproteobacteria; order Chromatiales; family Chromatiaceae; genus MONJU. The sequence goes on along the minus strand of CAZVIG010000135.1, from coordinate 5,074 downwards.
GACGTCTGGCGTTCCCATCCGGCGGGCAACCAGCCGCTGCTGCTGGCGCGTTTCTGGGGGAACTACCGTCAGGCCCTGGATCGTCAGGAGGTGACCGACCGCCTGGCGGCGGAGGCGCCGGTGCTGGTCCTGGTCTCGACCCCGCAGAGTTTCGTCGGCGACTCGCTGCAGGGCTGGCCCGATCCCGCGGCGATCGTGATCGACGAGGCGCATCGCGCCGCGGCCCCCACCTATCGCGCCATCATCGACCGCCACGGCGAGCAGGCGGCCATCGTCGGACTCACCGCCACGCCTTACCGGCGCGAGTTCGACCGCCGCAATCCCCAGGCGGGCACCGAGGCGCTGCAGGCGCTGTTCCGGCGGCTCATCGTCGCCGAATCCCTGGGACAGGAGGCGGGCGAGCGCCTCAAGCGCCTGCAGGAGATGGGGGTGCTCTCGGTGCCCGTCTCGCGCACCGTGCCCACCGGCATCACCCTGAAGGTGGGCGAGCCGCCGCCCGACGAGGGCCTGCAACAGCAGCTCAACTTCGACCAGGAGCTGCAGCAGCAGGCGGACCAGACCCGGCGCCGGCGCATCGTGCTCGATGAGCTGCTGCGCATCCTCGACGAAGAGCCCATGGCGCGGGTCCTGTATTTCGGACCCAGCGTGCTGGATGCGGAGCTGGTGGCCTTCATGCTGCGCTACAAGGGCAAGCGCGCCGCCGCGGTCAGCGGCACCACCCGGGCCGCCACCCGGCGTGCCATGATCGCCGACTTCAAGACCGGCCGCCTGGACGTGCTGTGCAACTGCGAGGTGCTCACCACCGGCTTCGACGCCCCCACGGTGAGCCATGTGGTGATGGCGCGACCCACCATCAGCCAGGTGCTCTACGAGCAGATGGTGGGACGCGGCCTGCGCGGCCCGGAGTTCGGCGGCACCGCCTACTGCCACATCGTGGACTTCGAGGACCGTTACCGCACGCGCCGTCCCATTCTGGGCTACGAGCAGTTCCGTCACGTCTGGATCCCCCTGGAGCAGGAGCCGCGCCAGGACGCTGCCTCGATGGGGCTGCTGGTGCAGCTCGGTCCCGGCGATGTCAACCGCTACGGGCGCAACGAGCGCCGGGTCGCCGCCTGTCGCAGCCGCCCGGTGACACGGGACCTGGAGGTGCCGGTGGTGGTGAGCCTGGAAGGCAGCGAGCGCGGCGTGTTGCAGGTCACCGCCTGGGACCCGGAGCGGCGCGAGAATCTGCACAGCCGCCGCTACGAGCTGGACCTGGAGCGCCCCATGCTGCGCACCCGGCTGGAGGTGCCGCGCGGCTGCGAACTGGTGCTGCAGGCGACCACCTCCGACCCGCGCGGGCACATCGAGGTGCGGCGCTACGATCCCCGCCTCGGCGACCGGCCCTGACCCTCCGCGCCGTCCCGGGCTGCTATGATCGGAACAGGGATCGGCAAGGGTGCGGTCGCCGGGCCGCCGCCCTGCGATACCCTGACCACGGCGCTGCATCGCCGACCGAATCAGGCCATCGACGGAGGTATCGGATGGACGCACCCACGCAACGCCCCCCATCGCAGGAACACCTGGTACAGGACAACCTGGACGGCATGCGCGACCTGGCCTGCCGCGCGCTGGAGGGCGCCCTGCTGGCGCTCCAGACCCAGGACGCGGAACAGGCCGAGCGCGTGGTGGCGGGCGACACCGAGCTGAACCATCTGTGCCGCATCGTGGAACAGGAATGCCTGGCGCTGCTGGAACAGCGTCGCCCGGCGGGCGATGCCCTGCGCGAGGTGATCGCCAGCCTGCAGATCGCCGGCGAGCTGGAGCGCATCGGCGACCACGCCAAGGCCATCGCACGCATCGTGCTGGAGATGGACCCGGCCGACTTCTCCGGCCCCATGGAAGCGATCGCGCGTATGGGCGACCTGGCCGGCACCATGCTGGAACAGGCGATGGAGGCGGTGCGCAACCGCGACGCCTCGCTGGCGCGGCTGGTGCAGGCCGAGGACCAGGAGGTGGACGCCCTGGACGAGGAGGCGGTGGCGGGGCTGATGATGCGCCTGATGACGGCCCCCGACGCCACCATGCACTCCACCCATCTGTTGTGGATCGCCTACCACCTGGAGCGCATCGGCGACCGGGTGAAGAACATCGCCGAGCGGGCGCTGTTCATGGTCACCGCCGAGCCGGCGGGCTGACGCCGCGCGCACTGTTCGTTTCTACCCCGCTTGCGGGGCGTACAGCCCGGGCACCTCCTGATCAATCCGCAAGGACCCGATCTGGGAGCGCCGGCGTCCCGCCGGCCGGGCCGCCAGGATGGCGGCGCTCCCAGGCCAGTCAACGCCGGCGTCCCAGGCGGGTGGCGGTGGCGGCGGCCGGGTCCTCGGGCCAATGGTGCTTGGGGTAGCGACCGCGCATCTCCTTGCGTACCTCGGCATAGCCGTTGGCCCAGAAGTGGGCCAGGTCGCGGGTGATCTGCAGCGGCCGCATCGCCGGCGAGAGCAGATGCAGCAGCAGCGGGATGCGGCCTTCGGCGATCCGCGGGCTGGCCTTCTCGCCGAGCATCTCCTGCAGCGGCACCTTCAGCACGGGCTCGCCGTCTTGTGGATACTCAATGGGGCGTCGGGTGCCCGCGGGCGTCTCCCAGTGGGTGGGCAGCAGGGCGTCCAGGCGCTGGCTGCGCTCCCAGCCCAGCCAGGCGCGCAGCGCCGCCTCCGCATCCACCGTGCGCAGCTCGCGCAGCCGGGTGACGCCCTCCAGCCAGGGCCCCAGCCAGGACTCCAGCCCGGCCAGCAGCGCCGCGTCGTCGGCCGCCGGCCAGTCCGCCTCCGGCAGGTGACGGCGCAGCAGGGCGAGCCGGCCCTGCAGGCGGCGCAGCGCCGGCGCCTTATCGAACAGGTCCAGCCCGCGCTCGCGCACCTGCTCCAGCAGCAGCGGCAGGGGATCGTCCTCGGGTGCCAGTGGTTCCGCCTGCTCGGACAGGATCAGGGCGCCGAGGCGACGAACACGGCGCGCCACCACCGCCTCGCGCTGCGGGTCCCAGCGCAGTTCGCGCCCTTCCTCGATCTGGTCGCCGAACAGGTCTGCCAGCTCCGATTCGTCCAGCCGCGCCGCCAGCCAGATGCGCCCTTCGCGCCGGCCCGCGTCCAGCGCCGCCACCGCCAGCAGCGGGCTGCCGCGCAGGGCGTCCCGTTCCGGCAGCTCCGCGGCGCGGCCGTTGCGCAGCAGATAGTGTCCGGAGCCCGGGGCGCGCGCCTGCGCCACCCGGTCGGGATAGGCGGCGGCCAGCAGACAGCCGGGCGAGGGGGCGGCGCCGGATCGGTCGTCGGCATCCGTCAGCAGCTCGCGCAACTGGCGTGCCACCTGGTCCAGGCGGTGCAGGGCGGCGGTATCGAAGCCGGCGGGGGTGGTGCCGCGCCGCCAGGCGGCCAGCGCCTCCAGGCGCGGGGCCAGGTCGCAGGGCGCGGCCTGCCCCGGTTCGCGGCGCCAGGGGTCGCGTTCCTCCAGCAGGGCGGCGATGTCCGCGGCCAGGGCACGCCCGGCGCCCGCCGGGGCGGTGTGCAGCATGTGCGCCAGGCGAGGATGCAGGGGCAGGCGCAGCAGGGCGTGTCCGATGGCGGTGATGCGTCCGCGGGCGTCCAGGGCCTGGAGCTGCTGTAGCAGCTCGCGCGCCTGGGCCCAGTGTGCGGCAGGCGGCGGTGTGGGCCAGCGCACCTCGGCAGGGTCGGTCAGGCCCCAGCCGGCCAGTTCCAGCAGGGCGGGGGCCAGGTCGGCATCCAGGATCTCGGGACGGATGGCCGCCTCCAGACGGCCGTGGCGGGCCTCGCTCCAGGCGCGGTAACAGTGGCCTGGCGCCTCGCGCCCGGCGCGTCCCGCGCGCTGCAGGGCGGAGGCACGGGAGACGAAGCCGGTCTCCAAACGGGTCAGGCCGCTACCCGGATCGAAGCGCGGGCGGCGCGCCAGGCCCGAGTCGATCACCACCCGGATGCCGCCCAGGGTGAGGCTGGTCTCGGCGATGTCGGTGGCCAGCACCACCCGCCGTCCCTCGCCGCCGCGGATGATGGCATCCTGCTCCGCCGCCGGCACCTCACCATGCAACGACTGCAGCGCGATCCCCTGCCGCGGCAGGTCGGCCAGCGCCTCGGCGAGGCGGGCGATCTCGCCCCTTCCCGGCAGGAACACCAGCAGGTCGCCGGCATGTCGCTCCAGGGCCTGGCGCACCAGGCGCTGCACCACCCGCAGGCGCTCCCCGGGCTCGGGGTCGCGTTCCAGGTAGTGGATCTCCACCGGATGGGCGCGCCCCTCGGCCTGCAGCAGGCGGCCGTTCAGCAGCCCGGCCAGCGCCTCGCCCTCCAGGGAGGCGGACATCGGCAGCAGCCGCAGGTCCTCGCGCAGTGACTCGGCGACATCCAGGCACAGCGCCAGCGCGAGATCGGCGTGCAGGCTGCGCTCGTGGAACTCGTCGAAGATCACCAGGCCCACGTCTGCCAGCTCCGGGTCCGCCTGCAGGCGGCGCAGCAGCAGGCCCTCGGTGAGCACCTCGATGCGGGTGCGCGGGCCGATGCGGCAATCGAAGCGCACCTGATAGCCCACCGTCTCGCCCGGTTTCTCGCCCAGCAGTTGTGCCATCCGGCGAGCCGCCATGCGCGCCGCGGGGCGGCGCGGCTCCAGCATCAGGATCTTCTTCCCCGCCAGCCAGTCCGCCTCCAGCAGCGCCAGCGGCACCACGGTGGTCTTGCCCGAGCCGGGCGGTGCGCCCAGCACCAGATGGCCCTCGGCCAAGGCCTGGGCGATCGCGGGCAGGGTGGGGGTAATGGGCAGGACGGGCAGCTCCATGCCGGCATGATTGGGAATCGCCCAGGGAAACACAAGCGGCATTGGCAAGGGCGGCGAACTGCGGTAGGATTCGCCTCCCCTCAGCAGGGCGCTGGAAAAGTCCTTCCGTGGACTTTTTCAGCCAAGGAAGCGGAAAACGCGGTTTCCCGTTTCCTTCATTTTCGGTGGCGCGGCCATCGAAAATGGCGGCACATCCCTGTGCCGCGCACAGGCTGTCGAAAAACGGTGTTTTTCAACAGCCCGTCAGGGCGCGTAGCTC
>CAZVIG010000134.1:0-6321 GCA_964627395.1 uncultured Sedimenticola sp. | reverse complement strand
ATCGCCGATGGTAGTGTGGGGTCTCCCCATGTGAGAGTAGGTCACCGCCAGGCTTCAAACAAAAGCCCCGATTGTGAAAGCAGTCGGGGCTTTTTCTTTGTCGAAGGAATGGCATGAACGCACAGGCCTCGCACAAGTCTCGCCGGCTGCGCCCGGGGCGGATGCTCCTCGGCGGCGTGCTGCTGGTTCCGCTGGCGCTGTTGCTGCTGCTCGGTGGCAACCTCTGGACCTATTCCCGGCTCGGCCATGAGGCGCCGGTGGCCGATCTCCATTTCCGGCAGATCGGCGACCATCGCTATCAGGTGCGGCTGCGGCGCCCCGACGGCAGCGAATGGCGGCTGGTGCTGGAGGGCGACCAGTGGCAGCTCGATGCGCGGGTGATCAAGTGGAAGCCCTGGGCCAATCTGCTGGGGCTGGATGCGAGCTGGCGCCTGGAGCGCATCGCCGGCCGCCAGTCCGATCCCGAGCGGGCGCGCCGTGGCCCCGTCACCCTGTATCAGCTCGCGCCCTCCGGGCTCCTCGACGCCTGGGCGCTGGCGCGGCGGCATGCCGCCTGGCTGCCCCTGTTCGACAGCGCCTATGGCTCCTCGGTCTACTTACCCATGGGCGACGGTCTCGCTTACCATGTGAGCATTTCCCAGACGGGTCTGCTGGCCAGGCCCATTCCGCCGGACGAGCAGGGGGCAGGCGATTGAAGATCAGCTATCGGGTCGAACTGGAGCATCCGCAGCGGCACGAGTTCCGGGTGCGGCTGGAGGTGCGGGACAATCGGGAGGGGAGGCTCCATCTGTCGCTGCCGGCCTGGATTCCGGGCAGCTACATGATCCGCGACTTCGCGCGCAACCTGATGGACCTGAGCCTGCACGCCCCCGACGGCGCGCCCGTGTTGGAGAAACTGGACAAGCAGCGCTGGTGCATCCGCCAGGCCCCCGCCGCGTTCGAGCTGGACTACCGGATCTATGCCTTCGATCTCTCGGTGCGCGCGGCCTATTTCGATGACACCCGGGCCTACTTCAACGGCACCAGTCTGTTTCTGCGTGTGGAGGGATATGAGAATCAGCCCCACGAACTGCAACTGATGCCGCCGACACAGGATACGATGGCCGACTGGGCGGTGGCCACCACGCTGCCGGGCCTGGACCTGGATGCGCGCGGCTTCGGTCGCTATCGGGCGCAGGACTATGCCCAGCTCATCGATCACCCCTTCGAGATCGGCCGCTTCGGCGAGACCGGTTTCGAGGTGGAGGGCATCCCCCACCGGATGATCTTCGTGGATGCGGAAGGGGCGGACCTGGCGCGCATCGCGCACGACCTGGCGCCGGTATGTGCCGAGCACGCCGCGATGTTCGGCGAGCTCCCGGTGGAGCGGTATCTGTTCCAGACGCTGGCCACGCGCGACGGCTACGGCGGGCTGGAGCACCGCGACTCCACCAGCCTGATCTGCAAGCGCTCCGATCTGCCCTGGCCCGGCAGCGGCGACGGGGTGGACAAGGGCTATCGCCAGTACCTGGCCCTGTGCAGCCACGAGTATTTCCATCTCTGGAACGTCAAGCGCATCCGCCCGGCGCTGTTCGCCGAGGCGGACCTGTCGCGCGAGGTGCACAGCGAACTGCTGTGGGCCTTCGAGGGGATCACCTCCTACTATGACGAGCTGGCCCTGCCGCGCGCCGGGGCCATCGGCCGCGACGACTATCTGGACATGCTGGCGCCCTCGCTCACCCGCTACTACCGCAACCTGGGGCGCCACCGCCAGTCGGTGGCCGAATCCAGCTTCGACGCCTGGACCCGCTTCTACAAGCAGGACGAGAACGCCCCCAACGCCATCGTCAGCTATTACAACAAGGGCGCCCTGGTGGCCTTCGGCCTGGACCGCCTGATCCGCCTGCGCAGCGACGACCGCCTCTGCCTGGACGACCTGATGCGCGCCCTGTGGCGCGACTACGGACGCACCGGCCGCGGCCTGCCCGAGCGCTTCGTCGAACGTGAACTGGAGACCCTGCTGGGCGGGTCGGTGCAGGACTTCTTCGACGCCTTCATTTACGGCACCGAGGAACTGCCGCTGGCGGAATGGTTCGCCGACTTCGGGGTCGGGCTGGCGCTTCGACCCGGCGTCTCGCTGGAGGACACGGGCGGATTCCGCGACGCGCCGCCGGAGCCGCCTCCGGTCCGTCCGAGTCTGGGCGCCCGGCTGTCCGACCGCGACGGTCTGGCCCGGGTGGATCAGGTCTACCACGGCGGGGCCGCCGAGCGCGCCGGCCTCGCCCCGGGGGACCTCCTGGTGGCGATCGACGGCGAGCGCTGCACCGCCGATACGGTCGCTGCGCTGCTCGCGCGACAACCCCTGGAGGGCAGCGTGGTGGCGGCCTTCTTCCGCCGTGACCGGCTGCGCCAGGCGCGCCTTCCGGTGTTGCCCGCGCCGCGCGACACCGTGGATCTGTATTGGATGCCGGATGAAGACCTGTCCCCGGCGGTGCGACGGCGGCGAGAGGCCTGGCTTGCCTCGGTGCGTGGGGGCGGCTGATGTCGGTCTCGCGCGAGCTGCTGCAGCGGTTGGCCGACGGCCGTTTTCATTCCGGCCAGGCGCTGGCCGCCGCCCTGGGCTGCAGCCGCAGTGCGGTGTGGAAGCGGCTGCAGGCGCTGCAGCAGGGCACCGGTCTGGCGGTGGAGGCGGTCAGCGGGCGTGGCTATCGCCTGAGCCGGCCGCTGGAGCTGCTGCAGCGAGAGGCCATACTCGCGGCGCTGCCCCCGCAGGCGCCCGCCTGCACCCTGCATCTCCACGAGACGGTGGACTCCACCAACCGCCTGGCGCGCGAGGCGCTGGAGCAGGGGGCCGACATCCCCGCCGCCTGGCTGGCGGAGTACCAGCAGGCGGGTCGCGGACGGCGCGGTCGCCAGTGGCACTCGCCCTATGGACGCAACATCGCGCTTTCCCTGGCCTGGCGATTCGATCTTCCGTTGCAGCGCCTGCCCGGCCTGAGCATCGCCGCCGGGGTGGCGCTGGCGGAGTGTCTGGAGTCTCTGGGGCTGCGCGGCCACGGCCTGAAGTGGCCCAACGACCTCTACTGGCAGGGGGCCAAGCTGGGCGGCTTGCTGATCGAGATCGTCGGCGAGAGCGACGGCCCGGTGGGTGCGGTGATCGGCGTGGGCCTGAATCTGGACCTGGGGACCGAACTCCCGGAGTGGATCGACCAGCCGGTCACCGACCTGCACCGCGCCGGCCTGGAGGTGGGGCGCAACCGGCTCGCCGGGCGTCTCCTGGGCGCCCTGCTGGAGGCCTGTCGCCTGTTCGAGGCGCAGGGGCTGCCGGCCTTTATGGCGCGCTGGCGGCGCTACGACCTTTGCGCCGGGCGCGAGGTGCAGGTGCTCACCGCCGGGGAGCGGATCCGCGGGCGCGTCCTGGGCATCGGCGACAGCGGCGGCCTGCGCCTGCTCACCGAAGCGGGCGAACGGCTGTTCCATGGCGGCGAGGTGAGCCTGCGACTGGAGGGCGGGGCGTGAAGATCCTGTTGCTGGATCAGGGCAACAGCACCCTCAAGCTGGGCTGGCTGGAGGCGGGGCGGCTGCGTTTCCTGGGGCGTGCAGCGTCTGGCATCGGCTTCGAATCACTGCTTCCCGCGCCGCCCGACCGTGCCTGGCTGGCCAGTGTGGCCGCGCCGGAGGCGCGTTCGGCACTGCGCGAGGCGCTGACGCGAATGGGCATCCCGGTGTGCGAGGCCCGGGTCGAGGCGCACCAGGCGCTGCTGCCCACCCGCTACCGGCCGGAGCAGCTCGGGGTGGATCGCTGGCTGGCCCTGCTCGCCAGTCGTGCGCGAGGGTTGCAGCCCTGCGTGGTGGTGGATGCCGGCAGCGCCACCACCATCGACGTGCTGGATGCGGCCGGCGAACACCTCGGCGGTTACATCCTGCCGGGGGCGCCGATGATGGAACAGGCCCTGCTCGCCGGGACCGCCATCCGGCCCGCCGCGACGGAAGGGGGCGGGCAGGGACTGCCGCAGAGCACCGCCGAGGCGATCCGCGAAGGGGCCCTGCAGTCCCAGGTGGCGCTGGTGGAGCGGGTGAGAGCCGGATGGGCGGACGCCGCGACAGTGGTGCTCGGTGGCGGGGCGGCCGATCCCCTGGCCGCGCGGCTTGCCAGCCCGGTGCTGCGCGTGGAACAGTTGGTGCTCGAAGGGCTGGCGGTACTGGCCCGCGAGGAGGCGGCATGCGCTGGCTGATCGGAACCCTGGTGGTGGCCAACCTGGTGCTCCTGCTGTGGTGGACCACCGAACGCAACCCTGCCCTGCAGCCGGCAGCGCTGCCGCAGCCCGATGTGGGCGATCTGGAGATCCTCGGCCGGGAGCGCACTTCAGACAGGACCGAGACCTCCACTGCAGCGGCGCCCGAACCGGCATCGCCGCCGCAGCCGGCCGCCCCGCCGTCACCGCCTCCTGCGCCGAAGCCGGCGCCCGACGTGACCAAGGTCGCGGCCCACGCCGAGGCGCAAAGCAGGCCGGCGCCCAAGGTCGCTGTACCACCGCCGCCACCTGCACCGACCCCGAAAGCGCCCAAAGCCGTGGCGAGCGCCGTGCCTCCGAAACCGGCGTCGAAGCCTGCGCCGCCAACGGTCGCACAACGCCCGAAACCGGCCCCCCGGCCTGCACCCAGGTCCCGCATCGCCGAGGCCTGCTGGGAGCTGGGGCCCTTCGAGGAAGAGATCCGGGTCCGCTCCCTGGCACTGCCGCGGGGGGTGCGGCGGCTTCAAGTGAAACACTCCCGGATCCGGGTGCCGGCCGGCTACTATGTCCTGGTGCCGGCGCAGTCCTCGCGGGAGCAGGCCAGGGCCATCGCGCGCCGGCTGCGCGAGAAGGGGGTGCGCGACTCCTGGGTGTTCAGCTCCGGCCCCCTCAAGAACGCCATCTCCCTGGGCATGTTCAGCCGCGAAGAGAACGCGCAGCGGCGCCTGGAGGAGATCCGTCGCCTCGGCTTCCCGGCGGAACTGCAGCAACGCCATCGCAGCCTGGAGGGCTACCTGGTGCATGTGCGCGGACCCGACACCCCGGCGACCCGGCGCCTGCTCGAGGAGCTGACCGCCGGCCAGATGCGCCCCATGCGCTGCCCCGCACAGTGAAAAACCCCCGCAGCCCCCGGTTTGCCTGGCCTGTGGGCGCTGCCTAAAATGACCGCGCAGGCTGGTGTAGCTCAGTAGGTAGAGCAGCTGATTTGTAATCAGCCGGTCGCGGGTTCGATTCCTGTCACCAGCTCCATAAATTCAATAACTTACGAAAATCCCGTTTCGGCGGGATTTTTCGTGTAGACGTTATGTAGACAATGGGTCCAGGAAAAAACCGGGCCGGAGACTGCTGGCAGGAATAGCGCTGTGGACGGGGTGGTGCTTTCGCCACCATAATCGGCGATCCAGAAAAAACTTGAAAAACAACGGCCCGTGACCCAACATACATACCAACAACACCCCCCACGCCTCTCACTGGACCGGCGCACCATGGGGGGTTACTTTTTTCCGGGGGGCGGGTTTTGAGGTTCACCAAGCCGGCCACCACTTTCGACCAGCAGATCGACCGCCTTGCCGAGCGGGGGATGGAGATCCCGGACCGGGATCGGGCCCGCCACTACCTGGCGCACCTCAATTATTACCGTCTTGGCGCCTACTGGCTGCCGTTCGAGGCGGACCATGCCACCCATCGTTTCAAGGCCGGCACCCGTTTCGATGACGTGGTGAGCCTCTATGTATTCGACCGGGAACTGCGCCTGCTGGTCATGGACGCCATCGAGCGGCTGGAAGTCTCGGTTCGCACCCAGTGGGCCTATCATCTGGCCCATGCCTATGACCCGCATGCCCACATGGAAGCGGAATTGTTCAAGCGGTCCGATGCCTACGTGAAGTGCCGCAGCGCACTGGAAGAAGAATTGAGACGCAGCAAGGAGGTCTTCGTCTCGCACTACAACAACACCTATTCGGTCCCGGCATTGCCGCCCCTGTGGGCGGTTGTCGAGGTCATGTCGCTGGGGCAGCTGTCGAAATGGGTCTCCAATCTGCGGCATGCCAGGGATCGCCAGGCGATTGCGCGGCCTTATGGCTTGGACGAGGTCATCCTGACCTCTTTCCTGCACCATCTGACCATCGTGCGGAACATCTGCGCTCACCACGGGCGACTGTGGAACCGGCGTTTCGGTTTCCGGTTCAAAATGCCGCGACGCCCGCAGCCGCTGGGGAAAAGTCTGAATCCTTCGCAACCCAAGCGCCTGTACAACACGCTGGTGATGCTCGAATACTTCATGACCATCATCAGTCCGGGCCATCATTGGCGTGATCGTCTCCTGGCC
>CAZVIG010000133.1:0-6331 GCA_964627395.1 uncultured Sedimenticola sp. | reverse complement strand
CTTGCGGCGGCAAGAGCGCAGACGTGCCATGCCCCCCTCCTAGCCTCCCCCCGCAGGCGGGGGGAGGAACGGAAGCCAATGCCCTTTCCCCCGCAACAGGAAGCACCTGAATGAACAGCCGCCGCGACCGCCTCGGGATCGCCGCCGCGCTGCTGGTCCTGCTCCTGTATGGCGGACTGATCGCCTCGCTCGCCTGGTTCCTGGACCTGGACACCCTGGCCGCCACCCTGGGCAGCGAACGCACCCTGTTCTCCATCGGCCTGTCGCTGGCCGCGGCCACCCTCGCCACCGCGCTGGCGCTGCTGCTGGCGATCCCCGCCGCGCATGCGCTGTCGCGCCACGACTTCCCCGGTAAGGGCGCCACCGAGACGCTGCTGGAGTTTCCCATCATCGTCTCCCCGGCCGCGCTGGGCGCGATCATTCTCATCTTCTTCAACAACCCCTTGGGCGACTGGATACAGCAGCACCTGATCTATTTCGTGTTCAGCTTCGCCGGCATCGTGCTGGCCCAGTTCGTCACGGTGCTGGGGCTGGCGGTGCGCATGCTCAAGACCGCCTTCGACGAGGTGCCGGTGGAACTGGAGACGGTCGCCCGCACCCTGGGCGGCAGCCCGCGCCATGTGTTCTTCACCGTCACCCTGCCGATGGCGCGCAACGGCCTGATCGCCGCCTTCGTGCTCACCTGGGCCAAGGCGCTGGGCGAATTCGGCGCCACCCTGATGGTGGCCGGCAGCATGGCGATGCGCACCGAGACCTTGCCCATCGCCATCTACATGCGGCTTTCCACCGCCGACATCGAGGGCACGGTGGTGCTGATCCTGGTGCTGGTGGGCATCGGCCTGACCGCCCTCTATGTGGCGCGGCGGCTGCTGCGGAGCCGGGTCCATGCTTGAACTCGACCACCTGCAGGCCCATGCCGGTCGGTTCGCCCTGGCGCCGGTCAGCCTGTCGGTGGAAGAAGGCCACTGCCATGCGGTGCTGGGACCCTCCGGCTCCGGCAAGAGCACCCTGCTCAAGGCGGTGCTGGGCGCCCTGCCGGTCACCGCCGGCGAGGTCCGGCTCAATGGCCAGACCATCACCCGCTGGCCCATGGAGCGACGCCGCCTCGGCTATGTGCCCCAGCACCTGGGGCTGTTTCCCCATCTCTCGGTGCGCGACAACCTCCACTACAGCGCCCGCGCGCGGCGCATTCCGCCGCGACGCTTCCGGCCGTTGCTCGACCGGCTGGTGGAGATCACCGCCATCGGCGGGTTGCTGGAGCGGCCGGTGACCACGCTGTCCGGCGGCGAGCGGCAGCGGGTGGCCCTGGTGCGCGCCCTCGCCGCGGCCCCGCGCACCGTGCTGCTGGACGAGCCCTTCACGGCCCTGGACGAGGCGCTGCGTCATGAACTCTGGTGGCTGCTACGCGAGCTGCAGCAGGAACAGGGCCTCTCTGCCCTGCTGGTCACCCACGACCTGAGCGAGGCCCACTTCCTGGCCGGGCACATCACCGTCCTGATCGGCGGGCGCCCGGAACAGACCGCACCTAGGGAGCAGGTCCGCCATCGCCCCGCCACCCTCGCGGTGGCGCGCTTCCTGGGCCTGCGCAACCTCTTCCCCGCGCGGGTGCAGCAGGCCGGGGACGGCGAACTGCTCGCCGACTGCCCCGATCTGTGCCGCGCGCTGCGCCTGCCCGGCGAGGCCGGTACCGGCGACCGGATATGGATCGGCATCCACCCCGACGACGTGATGCTGCGCGACGCCGACCATCCGCCGCACCCCGGCGAATGCGTGGTGAAGGGCCGGGTCCGGTTGCAGGACATGGGCGGCCATGTGCTGATCCGCCTGCAGCCGCCGGAGCGCGCCCCCATCGAGCTGATCGCCAACCACCGCGCCCTGCACCGTTTCGGCATCGCCGATGGGGACGGGAACGTCACCGTGGGGTTGCCGGCCGAGGCCCTGTTCTGGGTCCCCGACGAGGATCCCGCGCGGCTTTCTTGACACCCCCGCCACCTTCCCCGACCATGCTCCCGCCCACCTGTTCCCACGCCCTGCGCCACCTCCCGGAACCGACATGAGCGACCAAGAAGAACGCTACAAGGCCCGCATGCAACGCAAGAAGTCGGTGGTGGACGCCGCCATCGAACGGGCCCAGGAGGACCGCGGCCTGCTGCTGGTGCTCACCGGCAACGGCAAGGGCAAGTCCAGCTCCGCCTTCGGCATGGTGGCGCGCGCCCTGGGCCACGGCATGACCGCCGGGGTGGCGCAGTTCATCAAGGGCCGCAGCGATACCGGCGAGGAGGCCTTCTTCGAACGCCAGCCCGGCGTGACCTGGCACGTCCTGGGCGAGGGCTTCACCTGGGAGACCCAGAACCTGGAGCGCGACCGCGCCACCGCGCGCAAGGCCTGGGAGGTGGTACGCGGCCTGCTCGCCGAGGGCGGTCCCGACCTGGTGGTGCTGGACGAACTGACCTACCCCCTGAAATACGGCTGGCTGGAGATCGACGCCGTGCTCGCCGATCTCGCCGCCCGACCGCGCATGCAGCATGTGGTGGTGACCGGCCGCGGCGCCCCGGACGCCTTGTGCGAAGCCGCCGACACCGTGACCGAGATGCGCGACATCAAGCACGCCTTCCGCGCCGGGGTGCGCGCCCAGAAGGGGATCGACCTGTGACACCCGGCTCCGCATTCCGGGAGGCCGCTGCGTGACATCCCTCTGGGCCCTATACGCCGGGGTGGGCGCCGACGCCCTGCTGGGCGAGCCGCGCCGCTGGCACCCACTGGTGGGCTTCGGCCGCCTGGCGGAGGCGCTGGAACGCCGCTTCCACGCCGACCGGCGCGGCCGCGGCGCCCTGCTGATGGCCTTACTGCTGACCCCGCCGGTGCTGCTCGCCGCCTGGCTCGCCCACGTCTTGCCACCCTGGCCGGCGACCGCCTTCGAGGCCCTCTGTCTCTACTTGGCCCTGGGCGGACGCAGCCTGGCGGAACACGCACGCCCGGTGCAGCAGGCCCTGGCCGCCGGCGACCTGGAGCGCGCGCGTGCCCGGGTCGCCTGGCTGGTGAGCCGTGACACCGCCGGGCTGGACCGCGAAGGCGTGGCCCGCGCCACCGTCGAATCGGTGCTGGAGAACGGCTCCGATGCGGTCTTCGGCAGCCTGTTCTGGTTCCTGGTCGCCGGCGCCCCGGGCGTGCTGCTGCACCGTCTGGCCAACACCCTGGACGCCATGTGGGGTTACCGCACCGCACGCCATGCCCGCTTCGGCTGGGCCGCGGCCCGCCTCGACGACGCGCTCAACTACCTGCCGGCGCGCCTCGCCGCCGCCAGCTACGCCCTGCTGGGCGCCACCCGCCGCGCGCTGGCCTGCTGGCGCAGCCAGGCGCCGCGCTGGAAGAGCCCCAACGCCGGCCCGGTGATGGCGGCCGGCGCCGGCGCCCTGGGTCTGAGCCTGGGCGGCACCGCCTCCTACCACGGTCGTCCCGAGCCCCGCCCCGAGCTGGGAGAAGGCCGCCCGCCACGGTCCGAGGACATCGGTCGCGCCATCGAACTGGTGCGTCACGCCACTCTGCTGTGGCTGGCGCTGCTGCTGCCGCTGCTGGTGATCCGCCATGCCTGAGCACGGCGGCAGGCTGCGGCGGGCCGCGCACCGCTATGGCATTCCCCTGGCGGACTGGCTGGACCTGTCCACCGGCATCAACCCCCGCGGCTGGCCGGTGCCCTCCCTGCCGGCGGACAGCTGGGCGCGCCTCCCGGAGGCCGACGACGGGCTGGAGACGGCGGCATCCGACTCCTACGACTGCCCCGTCCTGTTGCCCCTGGCCGGCAGCCAGGCCGCCATCCAGACCCTGCCGCGGCTGCGCCCGCACTGCCGGGTCGGCGTGCTGCATCCCGCCTATGCCGAGCACGCCGCGGCCTGGGCCGCCGCCGGCCATGCGGTGCAAGCGTTGGCAGCAGAGGTGATCGAGGATCGCCTCGACAGCCTGGACGTGCTGGTGCTGGTCAATCCCAACAACCCCACCGGCGCACGTTTCACGCCGTCGCAGCTACTGGCCTGGCAACAGCATCTGGCCCGGCGCGGCGGCTGGCTGGTGGTGGACGAGGCCTACATGGACCCCACACCGGAGGCGAGCCTTTGCCTACAGGCCGACCGACCCGGCCTGCTGGTGCTGCGCTCCCTGGGCAAGTTCTTCGGCCTGGCTGGCGCGCGGGTCGGCTTCGCCTGCGGCGATCCGCGCCTGCTGGACGCGCTGCGCGAGGCCCTCGGCCCCTGGCCCCTGGCCGGCCCGTCGCGCCGGGTCGCCGCCCTGGCTCTGAGCGACCGCGCCTGGCAAGAGGACACCCGCCGGCGGCTGCCGCGGGAAAGCGCCCGCCTGCGGCGCCTGCTCTCCGCCCACGGCCTGACGCCCCACGGCGGCTGCGCCCTGTTCCAGTGGCTGCGCTGCGACCAGGCCCCGGCGATCGAGGCCGCATTGGCGCGCCGCGGCATCCTGGTGCGGCGCTTCGACGACCCGCCCTCGCTGCGCTTCGGCCTGCCCGGCGACGCCGCCGCCTGGCGGCGCCTGGAGGAGGCCCTGAGGACAGTCGCCGGAGCGGCGGCATGACGGCGCGCACCCTGATGGTCCAGGGCACCACCTCGGACGCCGGCAAGAGCCTGCTGGTGACCGGACTCTGCCGCTGGCTGGCCCGCCAGGGCGTGCGCGTGGCGCCCTTCAAGCCGCAGAACATGGCGCTCAACAGCGCGGTGACCGCCGACGGCGGCGAGATCGGGCGCGCCCAGGCGCTGCAGGCCCAGGCCTGCGGTCTGGTGCCCCAGGTGGACATGAATCCCGTGCTGCTGAAACCCAATACCGATGTCGGCGCCCAGGTGATCGTGCTCGGGCACCCGGTGGACACCATGGACGCCCGCGTCTATCACGACTACAAGCGCATCGCCCGCGAGGCGGTGCTGGCCGCCCATGGGCGCCTGGCGGCAGCGCACCAGGTGGTGCTGGTGGAGGGCGCCGGCTCGCCGGCGGAGATCAATCTGCGCGAGCACGACATCGCCAACATGGGCTTCGCCGAGGCGGTGGACTGCCCGGTGATCCTGATCTCCGACATCGACCGCGGCGGCGTCTTCGCCCACCTGGTGGGCACCCTGGCATTGCTGGAGGAAAGCGAGCGGGCGCGGGTCGCCGGCTTCGTCATCAATCGCTTCCGCGGCGACCTGACGCTGCTGCAGCCGGGCCTGGACTGGCTGGAACGGCACACCGGCAAGCCGGTGCTGGGGGTGTTGCCCTGGCTGCACGGCCTGCACCTGGACGCCGAGGACGCCCTGCCGCACACCGTCCCCACGGAAAAGGACGCCGCGCTGCGGGTGGTGGTGCCCGCCCTGCCGCGCATCAGCAACCACACCGACTTCGATCCCCTACGCCAACATCCCCAGGTTCGGTTCGAATTCGTCGGACCGGGACGACCCATCCCGCCCGCCGACCTGCTGGTGCTGCCCGGTTCCAAGAGCGTGCGCAGCGACCTGGAGTGGCTGCGCGCCCAGGGCTGGGAACCAGTGATCCGGCGTCACCTGCGCTATGGCGGACGGCTGATCGGCATCTGCGGCGGCTTCCAGATGCTGGGCGAGGCGATCCACGACCCGCAGGGGCTGGAGGGCCCGCCCGGCAGCAGCCGCGGGCTGGGCCTGCTGGCAATGCAGACCACCCTGGCGCCCGCCAAGCGGCTGCGCAACCAGAGCGGCCATCTCGCCTTCGGCGACCGGCCCCCGGTGGCGGGCTACGAGATCCATGCCGGCATCAGCGAGGGACCGGCGCTGGCGCAGCCGGCGCTGATGTTGGAGGACGGTCCCGACGGCGCCCTGGACGAAGACGGCCAGATACTCGGCACCTACCTGCACGGCCTGTTCGAATCCCCCGCCGCCTGCGCCGCGCTGCTGCACTGGGCCGGGCTCGAACACCCCCAGATCCTGGACCCCGCGGCGCTGCGCGAGGCCTCCATCGAACGCCTCGCCGATGCGATCGAGACCCACCTGGACACCGCGCGCCTGCGCGAGCTGGTGGGGCCGCTGGAAATGTCGAACTTTGCCTAGCGGGCGCCGGCCGTGATCCCCACTTCTGGCGCCTCGCCCAGGCCCTCTCGGCCCTCTACCCGCCCATACCGATGAAAAGCGCTAGGGGGCGGCATGCTGGCGCGCAAGAAGGGATTGGGGTTCTAATTGGCATGAATACATCAGCACGGGAGTCGTGGCAATGAACGAAGAAGATCTGAACCACAGAATCACGGTGGACCCCCAGGTCTGCGGAGGCCGCCCCTGCCTGCGGAACATGCGGATACGGGTCAAGGATATTCTCGATCTGCTGGCCGCCG
>CAZVIG010000132.1:0-6337 GCA_964627395.1 uncultured Sedimenticola sp. | reverse complement strand
CAGGCGCGGCCACAGGGTCTGGTGCAGGCGCAGGGTGATGTCGGCGTCCTCGGCGGCATAGGGCCCCGCCTGCTCCAGCGGCACCTGGTCGAAGCGCAACTGCTTGGCGCCCTTGCCGGCGATCTCCTCGTAGCGGGTGGTGCGGTGGCCGAGATAGCGCTCCGCCAGCGAATCCATGTCGTGACGCCCTGCGCTGGCATCCAGCACATAGGATTCCAGCATGGTGTCGAAGGCGATGCCGTCCAGGGCGATGCCGTGGTTGGCGAGCACGTTCATGTCGTATTTGATGTGCTGCCCCAGCAGGCGCGCCCGATCGCTCTCCAGCAGCGGGCGCAGGCGCTCCAGCACCCGGGCGCGGTCGAGCTGCGCGGGTGCGCCCGGATAGTCGTGACCCAGCGGCACATAGGCCGCCTCGCCCGGCGCCATCGCGAAGGAGACGCCCACCACCTCCGCCTGCATGTAGTCCAGGCTGGTGGTCTCGGTGTCGAAGGCGAACAGCTCCGCCGCCTCCAGGCGCGCCAGCCAGTCTTTCAGCGCCGCCTCGTCGGTGACGATCACATAGCCGGGGTGGTCCTCGGCGCGCACCGCCTGCGGCGGGTCCGCCTCGTCGGACTCCTCGTCCAGGGCCGCGAGCAGGCGTCGCGCCTCGATCGCCTCGTACAGCTCGCGCAGACGCGCCCGGTCCGGCTCGGCGGGCACCAGCTCCTGGGGGCCCAGCGGCAGCTCCACGTCGCGCTTGATGGTGGCCAGGGCGCGCGAGAGGGCGAGCTGGTCCAGATGGGTGCGCAGGTTCTCGCCCACCTTGCCCTTGATCTCGTCGGCGTGCGCGATCAGATTGTCCAGGTCGCCGTACTGCTGCAGCCACTTGGCGGCGGTCTTGGGGCCCACCTTGGGCACCCCGGGGATGTTGTCCGAGCTGTCGCCCACCAGGGCCAGGTAGTCCACGATCTGCTCCGGCGCCACCCCGAACTTGGCGATCACCCCCTCGCGGTCGAGGGTGGTGTCGGTCATGGTGTCCACCAGGGTGACATGGTCGTTCACGAGCTGCGCCATGTCCTTGTCGCCGGTGGAGATCAGCACCTCCATGCCCTGCTCCGCCGCCTGCCGCGCCAGGGTGCCGATCACGTCGTCCGCCTCCACCCCCTCGATCACCAGCAGCGGCAGGCCCATGGCGCGGATGATCTCGTGCAGACGCTCGATCTGCACCCGCAGCTCGTCCGGCATCGGCGGGCGGTTGGCCTTGTAGTCGGCGTACATGGCGTCGCGGAAGGTGGGGCCGGAGGCGTCGAACACCACCGCCATGTGGGTGGGGTGGTAGTCCTTGATCAGCTTGCGCAGCATGTTCACCACCCCCACGATGGCCCCGGTGGGCTCGCCGCGGGAGTTGGTCAGCGGCGGCAGGGCATGAAAGGCGCGGAACAGGTAGGATGAGCCGTCGACCAGTATCAGCGGGGGTTGCTTGTCCATCCGCGCAGGATACTATCGTGACCGGCGTTTTGCGATTCGGAGCCCCCATGATCATCCACCCCTGCCCACGGCCGATACCACGCACCTGAAGGGCCACTGACGACCATGCACTTCCGCACCATCGCCCGTGTCATCGGATTCTTCTCCCTGGGCTTCTCCCTGCTGTTGCTGCTGCCGATGCTGGTGGCGGTGATCTACGGCGAGGCCGAGACCGGCCATTTCCTCCAGGCCCTGGGCGCCACCGCCGGCTTCGGGCTGGTGTTCCTGGTGCTGGGACGCAAGGGCGGCACCGACCTGCACACCCGCGACGGCTTCCTGGTGGTGGCGCTGTTCTGGTTCGGGCTCAGCGGCATCGCCTCCCTGCCCTTCATGCTCAGCGCCCATCTGGGGCCGGTGGACGCCCTGTTCGAGGCCGCCTCGGCCTTCACCACCACCGGCGCCACCGTGATCAGCGGGCTGGACGGGCTGCCCCGCTCCTTCCTGTTCTACCGCCAGATGCTGCAGTGGCTGGGGGGGATGGGAATGATCGTGCTCGCCATCGCAGTGCTGCCGATGCTGGGGATCGGCGGCATGCAGCTCTACAAGGCGGAGGCCCCCGGCCCGCTCAAGGAGGAGAAGCTCACCCCGCGCCTGAGCCAGACCGCGCGTTACCTGTGGGCCATCTACGTCGGTTTCACCCTGGCCTGCGCCCTGGCCTATTGGGTCGCCGGGATGAGCGGTTTCGATGCCATCTGCCACGCCTTCTCCACCGTCTCCACCGGCGGCTTCTCCACCCACGACGCCAGCCTGGGCTATTTCGACAGCGCCCTGATCGAGGCGATCGCCATCGTCTTCATGACCCTGGGGGCGATCAACTTCAGCGTCCACTTCGTGGCCTGGCGGCGGCGCAATCCGCTGGCCTATCTGGCCAACGAGGAGGTGCGGACCTTTCTGCTGATCATCGTCGCCGCGGTGGCGGTGATCGCCGCCTTCCTGCACTTCAGCGGCGAATACGGCGGCTACGGCGAGGCGCTGCGCAACAGCCTGTTCGAGGTGGTGTCGGTGATCACCAGCACCGGCTTCGGCACCGTGGACTTCTCGATCTGGCCCAGCTTCGTGCCGGTGTTGCTGATCTTTCTCAGCTTCGTGGGCGGCTGCGGCGGCTCCACCGCCGGCGGCATGAAGGTGATGCGGGTGATGCTGCTCACCCAGCAGGGCTGGCGCGAGGTGCGGCGCCTCATCCATCCGCGCGCCAAGGTGCCCATCCGCATCGGCGACCAGGTGGTCTCGGTGCAGACGGTGCAGGCGGTATGGGGCTTCATGGCCGCCTACATCGTCTCCTTCGTGATCCTGATGCTGCTGATGATGGCCGCCGGCCTGGACCAGGTCTCCGCCTTCTCCGCCATCGCCACCAGCATGAACAACCTGGGGCCGGGGCTGGGCGAGGTGGCGGCCAGCTTCGCCGGCGTCTCCGAGCCTGGCAAGCTGGTGGCCGCCTTCGCCATGCTGCTGGGGCGGCTGGAGGTGTTCACCGTGCTGGTGCTGCTGACCCCGGAGTTCTGGCGCGGCTGAAGACAACCCCCGCCCCGCTTTACCCTATACTCTTGCGGCATGGACCACAGCGACCCCAGGCTGATCGTCGTCTCCGGCCTCTCCGGCTCCGGCAAGAGCATCGCGCTCAACGTGCTGGAGGACGCCGGCTACAACTGCATCGACAACCTGCCGCTGCATCTGTTCGAGACCCTGGCGCACGACCTGATCCACCACGAGGAGCCGGTGGCGCCGCGCACCGCGGTGGGCATCGACGCACGCGCCCCCTGCCGCCACCTGGACGTGCTTCCGCGTCTGATCGCCGACCTGCGCGAGAACGGCATCCGCTGCGAGATCCTGTTCTTGGAGGCGGACACCGAGGTGCTGATCCAGCGCTTCAGCGAGACCCGCCGCCGCCATCCCCTCACCGACGACCGCCTGGATCTGGAGGCGGCCATCGAACAGGAGCGGCGGCTCCTGGAGCCGCTGCGCGACGCCGCCGACCTGCGGGTGGACACCAGCCGCACCAATCTGCACCAGCTACGCGAGCTGATCGGCGGCGCGGTAGCGGAGCGGCGCGGCGACGAGATGTCCATCGTGCTCAAGTCCTTCGGCTTCAAGCACGGCATGACGCGCAACGCCAACTTCGTGTTCGACGTGCGCTGCCTGCCCAATCCCCATTGGCATCCTGAGCTGCGCCCCCTCACCGGGCGTGACCCGGCGGTGGCGGAGTTCCTGGAACAGAGCGAGGCGGTGGACCGCATGTTCTACGACATCAACGACTTCCTGCAGCGCTGGATCCCCTGCTTCGAGAAGGAGGGGCGCGCCTATCTCACCATCGCCATCGGCTGCACCGGCGGTCAGCACCGCTCGGTGTACATGGTGGAGCGGCTGCGCCGCACCCTGGAGGAACAGGGGCGCCGGGTGCTGTGCCGTCATAGGGAGCTGGCATGAGCACGGGGGTACTGCTGGTCACCCATCCCGGCATCGGCAGCGCGGTGCTGCACAGCGCGCAGCGCATCGTGCCCGACTGCCGCCTGCGCATCCGCTGCCTGGAGGTGCCCCTGGACGCCGATCCGGAACGCCTGCAGACCGAGGCCGCCGAACTGCTGCAACAGCTCGACCAGGGCCAGGGGGTGCTGGTGCTCACCGACATCTTCGGCGCCACCCCCAACAACATCGCGCGCCGTCTCGCCGAGCCGGGCCGGGTGAGCGTGCTCGCCGGGCTCAGCCTGCCGATGCTGGTGCGCCTGTTCAACTACCCCGACGGGGACCTGGCCGGGCTGTGCGAGACCGCCGTCACCGGCGCGGTGCGCGGCATCGGCCGCTGCGAGGAGCCGGCATGATCGAAGAGGAAGTGATCATCCCCAACAAGCTGGGCCTGCACGCCCGCGCCGCGGCCAAGCTGGTGAAGGTGGCCAGCGCCCACAGCGCCGAGGTCACCCTGGCCAAGGACGGCCAGGAGGTGAACGGCAAGAGCATCATGGGGGTGATGATGCTCGCCGCCAGCAAGGGCACGCCGATCCGCATCCGCACCAGCGGCACCGACGAGAAGGAGGCCATGGAAGCGCTGCTGGCACTGATCGCGGACCGCTTCGGGGAACCCGAGTGATCCTCGCCTGCATCGGCATCGGTATCGGTGCGGATGCACGCATCGCCATCGGCGAGGCCTATCTGCTGTGCCATGGCCCGGTGTGCGTCACCCCGAGCTGGATCGCCCCCGATCAGGTCGAAGCGGAGGTGGCGCGCTTCGAACAGGCGGTGCACACCGCCTCGCAGCAGCTTCAGGCGATCCGCGACCAGATCCCCCCCGACACCCCAGGCGAGATCGCCGACTTCATCGACAGCCACCTGCTGATGATCGAGGACAAGGCGCTCAGCTCCGGGGTGGTGAGCCTGATCCGCGAACGCCTGGCGAGCGCCGAGTGGGCCCTGCAGCAGCACTGCAACGCCCTGGTCGAGGTGTTCGAGCAGATGCAGGACGCCTATCTGCGCACCCGCCGGGACGACCTGGTGCATGTCGCCCAGCGCATCCAGAAGGTGCTGTTGGAGCAGCACGAGAGCGAGCCGGACGACCTGCGGGGGCAGATCGTGCTCGCCGAGGACCTCTCCCCGGCGGACGTGATCCTGCTCCACAACCAGGGGGTGGCCGGCTTCGTCACCGAGCAGGGCGGCCCCATGTCCCACACCGCCATCCTGGCGCGCAGCCTGGGCATCCCCGCGGTGATCGGGGCGCGCGGCGCCGGGCGCTGCCTGCGCCACGGCGAGCTGCTGGTGCTGGATACCGACCACGGCTGCGTGCTGGCCAACTGCGACCAGGCCCTGATCGACCACTTCCAGGACCGGCGCGAATACGACTTCCGGCGCACCGCCCTGCTGCGCCAGGCGATCGGCCGCCCGGCCTGCACCCGAGACGGGCGGCGCATCCAACTGCTTGCCAACATCGAGCTGGCGAGCGACGTGGAGGCGGCGCGCGAGAACGGCGCCGACGGCATCGGCCTGTACCGCACCGAGTTCCTCTACATGAACCGCAGCGACCTGCCGGACGAGGAGGAACACTTCGAGACCTATTGCAAGGTGATCCGCGGCCTGCCGGACCGCCCGGTGGTGATCCGCACCCTGGACCTGGGCGCGGACAAGCCGCTGGCCGGGCGCCGCGCGGGCGGCGGCTGCGGCAACCCCGCCCTGGGGCTGCGCGCCATCCGCCTGTGTCTGAAGGAGCCGGAGCTGTTCAAGCCCCAGTTGCGCGCCATCCTGCGCGCGTCCGCCCTGGGCCGGGTGAGCATCATGCTGCCCATGCTCACCAACCTCTGGGAGGTGCAACAGACCCGCGCCATCATCCGCCGTTGCATGCAGGAGCTGGACGCCGAGGGGCTGGCCTACGATCCCCAGGTGCCGCTCGGCGG
Source organism: uncultured Sedimenticola sp. (assembly GCA_964627395.1). Classification (GTDB taxonomy): domain Bacteria; phylum Pseudomonadota; class Gammaproteobacteria; order Chromatiales; family Chromatiaceae; genus MONJU. The sequence continues at coordinate 455 of CAZVIG010000132.1, read as the reverse complement.
CATGATCGAGGTGCCCGCCGCGGCGCTCGCCGCGCCCGCCTTCGCCGCAGAGCTGGACTTCCTCTCCATCGGCACCAACGACCTCATCCAGTACACCCTCGCCATCGACCGCGTGGACAACGAGGTCAACTACCTCTACGACCCTTTCCACCCGGCGGTACTGCAGCTCCTGCGCCAGGTGATCGAGGCGGGAAAGGCCGCCGGGGTGCCGGTGAGCATGTGCGGCGAGATGGCCGGCGACCTGCGCTTCATCCCACTCCTGATCGGCCTGGGGCTGGACCGCCTCAGCATGCAGCCCGCCGCGCTGCTGGACGCCCGCCAACTGGTGCGCGAGTTGGACTATGGCCGGCTGCGCGAACGCAGCCAGGCCTTCCTCGCCGACATCTACCACGCCGACCCGCTGGAGCTGCTGGGCCACTGGGACCACTGAGCGCGGCCCAACCCCGCCCCCTGGC
>CAZVIG010000131.1:0-6369 GCA_964627395.1 uncultured Sedimenticola sp. | reverse complement strand
GGGTAACGCCATGCGCCTGGGCGCGCTGGGCATCCGGGTGAATGTGGCCGGGCGTCTGAATGGTGCGGAGATCGCACGCACCGAATGGTACCGGGAAGGCCGGGTGCCGCTGCACACGCTGCGCGCGGACATCGATTATGGCTTTGCCGAGGCCAAGACGACCTACGGCATCATCGGCATCAAGACCTGGATCTTCAAGGGCGAGGTGTTCGGCGACGAGGCGCCCGCCCAGGCCGAGCCGGAAAAGAAAGGCAAGGGCGCGGGAGCCCGGGGGTAAGTCATGCTGCAGCCAAAACGTACCAAGTTTCGCAAGCAACAGAAGGGTCGCAACCGCGGCCTGGCCCAGAGCGGCAACAAGGTGAGCTTCGGCGAATACGGGCTCAAGGCCACCGGTCGCGGGCGCCTCACGGCACGTCAGATCGAGGCCGCGCGCCGCACCATCACCCGCACCGTGAAGCGGGGCGGCAAGCTGTGGATCCGCGTCTTCCCCGACAAGCCCATCACCAAGAAGCCGCTGGAAGTGCGGATGGGCAAGGGCAAGGGCAACGTCGAGTACTGGGTGGCCCAGATCCAGCCCGGCCGCATGCTCTACGAGATCGAGGGCGTGTCCGAGGAGCTGGCGCGCCGCGCCTTCGAGCTGGCCTCCGCCAAGCTGCCCATGAGCACCACTTTTGTTAAACGGACGGTTCTCTGATGAAAGCGAGTGAACTTCGTGAAAAGTCCCTGGCCGAATTGCGCGAGACGCTGAACGAGCTGCTCAAGGAGCAATTCAACCTGCGCATGCAGCGCGGCACCGGGCAACTGGGTCGCCCGCATCTGATGAAAGAGGTGCGTCGCAACATCGCGCGCGTCAAGACGGTAATGAATGCAAAGCGTCAGGCAGGTGAAGCATGAGCGAACAGGCAGCAGGTAACCGCACCCTCCAGGGGCGGGTTGTCAGTGACAAGATGGACAAGACCATCACGGTGGTCGTCGAGCGCCGGGTGAAGCACCCGCTGTACGGCAAGTTCGTGCGCCGCTCCACCAAGGTCCACGCGCACGACGAGAACAACGAGTGTCGGGTGGGCGACGTGGTGGTGGTCGAGCAGTGCCGGCCGCTGTCCAAGACCAAGAGCTGGCGCTTCGTCAAGCTGGTCGAGCGTCCGAACTGAGTGAATGAATCGAATCTTACTGTTGGGGTAGTGTCATGATCCAGATGCAAACCATGCTGGACGTCGCAGACAACAGCGGGGCGAAGAAGGTCCAGTGCATCAAGGTACTGGGCGGCTCGCACCGCCGGTACGCCGGAATAGGCGACATCATCAAGGTGTCGGTAAAGGACGCTATTCCGCGCGGCAAGGTCAAGAAGGGCGATGTCTACAACGCCGTCGTGGTGCGTACCCGCAAGGGTGTGCGCCGTCCCGACGGGTCCGTCATCCGCTTCGACGGCAATGCCGCGGTGTTGCTGAACAACGCCCTGGCGCCGATCGGCACCCGTATCTTTGGCCCGGTCACGCGCGAACTGCGCAGCGAGCGCTTCATGAAGATCGTGTCGCTCGCGCCGGAAGTACTCTGAGGAAACCGTCATGGCACGACGCATTCGTAAAGGCGACGACGTGATCGTCATCGCGGGCAAGGACAAGGGCAAGCGTGGCACCGTCCTGGCCGTGCTCGAGGATCGCGTGATCGTCGAGAACATCAACCTGGCCAAGAAGCACCAGAAGCCCAACCCCAACAAGGGCGAGCCGGGTGGTATCGTCGACAAGGAGATGCCTTTGCACATCTCCAACGTCGCCCTGTTCAACCCGGCGACCAACAAGGGCGACCGTGTCGGATTCAAGATCCTCGACGACGGTCGCAAGGTGCGCGTATTCAAGTCCAACGGCGAAGTCGTGGACGTTTGAGGCAGATCCGATGGCACGTTTACACGATCACTACAAAGAGAAGGTCGTCCCGCAACTGATGGAGCGGTTCGGCTACAAGAGCGTCATGGAAGTCCCCCGCATCGAGAAGATCACTCTCAACATGGGTGTCGGCGAGGCCGTGGGCGACAAGAAGAACATGGAGTTCGCGGTCAACGACATGGCCCGGATCGCCGGCCAGAAGCCGATCGTCACCAAGGCGCGCAAGTCGGTGGCGGGCTTCAAGATCCGCGAAGGCTGGCCCATCGGCTGCAAGGTGACCCTGCGCCGCGAGCGGATGTACGAGTTCCTCGACCGCCTGGTGAACATCGCCCTGCCGCGGGTGCGCGACTTCCGCGGCCTGAGCGCCAAGTCGTTCGACGGGCGCGGCAACTACAGCCTGGGCGTGAAGGAACAGATCATCTTCCCCGAGGTCGAATACGACAAGGTCGATTCGCTGCGGGGCATGGACATCACCATCACCACCACGGCACGCACCGACGAGGAAGGGCGTGCCCTGCTCGACGGTTTCAACTTCCCGTTCAAGTAATCGAGCGTAGATATGGCAAAGAAGAGCATGTGGGCCCGCGAGGCCAAGCGCAAGAAGCTGGCGGAGAAGTACGCCGCCAAGCGCGCCGAACTGAAGGCGATCATCAACGATCGCAGCCGTTCGTTCGAAGAGATCGACGCCGCCGTCGCCGCGCTGCAGAAGCTGCCGCGCGACGCCAGCCCGGTGCGCCAGCAGCGCCGCTGCCGGGTTTCCGGACGGCCGCACGCGGTGTATCGCAAGTTCGGCCTGTGCCGCAACAAGCTGCGCGAGGCGGCGATGCGCGGCGAGGTCCCCGGCCTGAAGAAGGCCAGCTGGTAAGCACCGGCCCGGGGCTGGATTTCCGGCCCCGGATCGACTAGAATGCGCGGCTCCCTGAAATCCGGGGGCCGCGTTTCGTTCCACACCGGGTATCGCATCGCAGGACGGTGGCTGACCCAGAGGAGACTCATCATGAGTATGTCGGATCCGATTGCGGACATGCTGACGCGCATCCGCAACGGCCAGGCGGCGAACAAGCCGTCTGTGCAAATGCCCGCTTCCAAGAAGAAGCTGGCCATCGCCAAGGTCCTCAAGGACGAAGGCTACATCACGGACTACCAGTCGATCGAGGTCGACGGCAAGCCGGTGCTGGAGATCCAGCTCAAGTACTTCCAGGGCCGGCCGGTGATCGAATTCATCAAGCGCGTGAGCCGTCCCGGCCTGCGCATCTACAAGAGCCGCGATGAGCTGCCGCGCGTGCGCGCCGGCCTGGGCATCGCGATCGTGTCCACATCCAAGGGCGTGATGACCGACCGCGAGGCCCGCAAGCAGGGCCACGGCGGCGAAGTCATCGCCTACGTCGCGTAATCGGAGGTAATGCCATGTCCCGCATCGCAAAGGCACCGATTACCGTTCCCTCCGGCGTGGAGGTGAAGATCGACGGCCAGCACGTCTTCGTCAAGGGTCCCAAGGGCACCCTGGAGATGGACGTCCACCCTGACGCGGTCGTCAGCATCGACGACGGCGTGATCAGCGTGCGCCCCGCCGACGAGCAGGCGCGCAACGGCTGGGCCATGGCCGGCACCATGCGCGCCCTGGTCGCCAACATGGTGACGGGCGCCAGCCAGGGCTTCCAGAAGAAGCTCGAGCTGGTCGGCGTGGGCTACCGCGCCCAGGCCAAGGGCAAGGTGCTGAGCCTCACCCTGGGCTTCTCCCACCCGGTGGAGTATCCGGTGCCGGAAGGCATCACCATCGAGACGCCGTCGCAGACCGAGGTCGTGGTCTCGGGCAGCGACAAGCAGAAGGTGGGCCAGGTGGCCGCAGAGATTCGCAGCTTCCGTCCGCCGGAGCCCTACAAGGGCAAGGGCGTTCGTTATGCGGATGAGCACATCATCCGTAAAGAAGCGAAGAAAAAGTAAGGGGTTGATACGATGGACAAGAAAGCAGCTCGTCTGCGTCGCGCCAAGCGGGCGCGCGCCAAGATCCGCGAGTTGGGCGTGCACCGCCTGACCGTGCATCGCACCCCGCGCCACATCTACGCCCAGGTGATCGCGCCCAACGGCTCGGAAGTGATCGCGGCCGCCTCCACCGTGGACAAGTCGGTGGCCGGCGAGATCGAGGGCAGCACCGGCAACGTCGCCGCCGCCGCGGTGGTGGGCAAGGCGATCGCCGAGCGCGCCCGCGCCAAGGGCATCGAGCGCGTGGCGTTCGACCGTTCCGGTTTCCGCTACCACGGTCGCGTCAAGGCCCTGGCCGACGCCGCCCGTGAAGCCGGTCTCGAGTTCTGAGGAGTCTGAAGATGGCAAATTACGAAACCCGGCCCGCGGGCGACGACCTGATCGAGAAGCTCATCGGCGTCAACCGGGTCGCCAAGGTGGTCAAGGGTGGCCGCGTGTTCGGCTTCGCCGCCCTGGTGGTGGTGGGCGACGGCGATGGCCGCGTCGGCTTCGGCACCGGCAAGTCCAAGGAGGTCCCGGTGGCCATCCAGAAGGCGATGGAGGCGGCGCGCCGCAACATGATCGAGGTCAAGCTCAAGGATGGTACCCTGCAGTATCCCCTGGTGGGGCGCCACGGGGCGGCCAAGGTCTACATGCAGCCGGCCTCCGAGGGTACCGGCATCATCGCCGGCGGTGCCATGCGCGCCATCTTCGAGGTGGTGGGCGTGCACAACGTGCTGGCCAAGTGCATCGGCTCCAACAACCCGATCAACGTGGTGCGTGCCACCCTCAACGGCCTGGCCAACATGGCCGACGCCGAGTACGTGGCGGCCAAGCGCGGCAAGACGGTCGAAGAGATCCTGGGGTAATCGCCATGGCTGACAAGAAGATGATGAAGGTGAAGCTGGTGCGCAGCATGCACGGCCGCAAGAAGGGCCACAAGGAATGCGTGCTGGGGCTCGGCCTGCGCCGCATGCACCAGGTGGTGGAGGTGGAGGACACCCCCGCCACCCGCGGCATGGTGAACAAGGTCTACTACATGGTCCAGGTCGTAGAGGAGTCCTGAGATGCGACTGAATACGCTCAAGCCCGCCCCGGGCAGCAAGGCCCCGCGCAAGCGCGTCGGCCGGGGGATCGGCAGCGGTCTGGGCAAGACCGCCGGCCGCGGCCACAAGGGCCAGAAGTCCCGCTCCGGCGGCAAGGTCCAGATCGGCTTCGAAGGCGGCCAGATGCCGCTGCAGCGGCGCCTGCCCAAGGTGGGCTTCCGCTCGCGCAAGGCCAAGGTGACCGCCGAGGTGCGGCTGCACGAGATCGCCAAGGTGGAGGGCGACGTGGTGGATCTGGCGGCGCTGCAGGCGGCCGACATCCTGCCGCGCACCGTGAAGCATGCCAAGGTGATCCAGTCCGGTGAGATCGGTCGCGCCGTGACCGTGCGCGGCCTGCGCGTGACCAAGGGTGCGCGCGCCGCCATCGAGGCGGCCGGCGGCAAGGTCGAGGACTGATCCGCTCATGGCGCAGACACCGGGTGCCGGCATCTCCATGGGGCAGCTCACCGAGCTGCGCCGCCGTCTGCTGTTCGTGCTGGGTGCGATCATCGTGTATCGCATCGGCACCTTCATCCCGGTGCCCGGCATCGATCCGGCGGCGCTGGCGGCGCTGTTCGAGCGCCAGCAGGGGACCATCCTGGACATGTTCAACATGTTCTCGGGCGGCGCTCTGAAGCGGGCCAGCCTGTTCGCCCTGGGGATCATGCCCTACATCTCGGCCTCGATCATCGTGCAGCTCATGTCGGCGGTGATCCCGAAGCTGGAGGAACTGAAGAAGGAAGGTGAGGCCGGTCGGCGCAAGATCACCCAGTACACCCGGTACGGGACCCTGGTGCTGGCGACCTTCCAGGCGATCGGCATCGCCATCGCCCTGCAGGGGCAGTTCGGCGAGGGGCTGGTGGTGGCCAAGGGGCCGGGCTTCGTGTTCACCGCCACGGTGTCGCTGGTGACCGGGACCATGTTCCTGATGTGGCTGGGCGAGCAGATCACCGAGCGCGGGCTGGGCAACGGCATCTCGCTGATCATCTTCGCCGGCATCGTGGCCGGCATGCCGGCGGCCTTCGGCTCGGTGGTGGAGCTGGTGAACAACGGCGAGATGAACGCCCTGTTCGCCTTGTTCCTGCTGATGATGGCGATCGCGGTGACCGGCTTCGTGGTGTTCGTGGAGCGCGGCCAGCGTCGCATCACGGTCAACTATGCCAAGCGCCAACAGGGGCGCAAGATGTTCGCCGCCCAGTCCAGCCACCTGCCGCTGAAGCTGAACATGGCCGGGGTGATTCCGCCGATCTTCGCATCGAGCATCATCCTGTTCCCGTCCACCCTGGCGCAGTGGGCCGGTTCGACCGAGAACATGCGCTGGTTGCAGGACCTGATCGCCCTGGTGTCGCCCGGCGAGCCGCTGTACATGGTGGCCTATGCCGCGGGCATCATCTTCTTCTGCTTCTTCTACACCGCGCTGGTGTTCAATGCGAAGGAGA
>CAZVIG010000130.1:0-6420 GCA_964627395.1 uncultured Sedimenticola sp. | reverse complement strand
GCCCACTCGAATTGGTGGAGCGCCTCTTTGTGAATCGTCGCGTCCTTTGCGGTGACACCGGCGGACGGTCGCCTCAGTCGCGCCCGTTGCGGTTGCACAGGCTGTGCTCCACCGCCAGCACTGCGGCCTCCACCCGCGAGTGGACCTCCAGCTTGCGCAGGATCGCCTTCACGTGCAGCTTGACGGTGCCGTCGGAGATGCCGAGGTTGCGCGCGATCACCTTGTTGCTCTGACCTTCGGCCAGCAGGCAGAGGATCTCCCGCTCGCGCGGGGTCAGTTCGCCGAACTGGCGTTCGATGTCGCTCTCCGGGCGCGCCGCCTCGCCCTGCACCGCGCGCGCCAGCACCGTGGCCAGCTCGGGCGCCACCACGGTCTGCCCGGCCATGATGTCCTCCAGGGCGCGGATCAGGGAGTCGGGCTCCATGTCCTTGAGCAGATAGCCGTTGGCGCCCGCCTGCAGCGACTGCACCACGTCCTGCTCGTCGCGGCTGGTGGTGAGCATCACTACCGGCATCGGCGCCCCCGACTCGCGCAGCGCGCGCAGCACCTCGATGCCGCTCATCTCCGGCATCCGCATGTCCAGCAGCACCACGTCCGGCTCCAGCTCGCCCACCAGCTCGATGCCCTGCTCGCAACAGCCCTCCGCCGCCACCACCTGGATGCCGCGCCGCTCCAGCAGCTCGCGCAAGCCCATGCGGAACAGGGCGTGGTCGTCGATCAGCAGCACCTTCATGGCGGTCTCCGTGGTCATGCCAGCCAGCGCCGGTTCTTGTCGTCCTTGCGCACCTTGGGGCGATACACCAGCTCCAGCCGGGTGCCCTCGCCCGGCTCGCTCTCGATGCGCAGCCTGCCGCCGAGGCGCTGCGCCCGCTCCTCCATGATGGCCAGGCCGATGTGCTCGCCGGGCCGGCCGGCCTTGGCGGCATTGTCGAAGCCCACGCCGTCGTCTTCCACCAGCAGGGTGAGTTCGCCGTCGGCCTGACAGCCCAGCAGCATGCGCACCGTATGCGCCTGGGCGTGCTTGCGGATGTTGGCCAGCGCCTCCTGGGCGATGCGCATGATCTGCATCTCCTCGGCGGAGCCCAGCTCCGGTTCGCGGCAGGCGGTCTGGAAGAAGGTCTGGATGCCGCTCTCCTGCTGGAAGCGTTCCGCCAGCGCCCGCAGCGATTTGGTGAGACCACGCTGCTCCATGGGAGCGCGGAAGCTGTGCAGCAGCTCGCGCAGCTCGGTGTGCGCCTCGTCCAGGCCGTTGCTGATGCGCGCCAGGTCGTCGCAGGCCGCCTGACGGTCGCCGGAGCGCAGCACGTCCTGCAGCATGCGCACCTGGAAGCGCAGGCTGGCCAAAGTCTGGGCCAGGGAGTCGTGCAGCTCGTGCGCCAGGGCGGTGCGTTCCTCGACGATGGAGAGGCGGCGCGCCTCCTGGTCGGAGCGCTGCTTGGCCACCGCCATGCCCAGATGGCTGCCCACCGTCTGCAGCAGCTCCAGGATGTCCTCGCGCCCCGAGATGCCCGGCTTGCGCACATAGAGCTGGTACATGCCCAGGCGGTCGCCGTGGTAGTCCAGAGGCACGGTCACCACCTCGATCTCGTCCGGTCCGAGCATGTTGCGTCCCAGGCGGTTGGCGCAGTGCCGCTCCTCGTGCTCGCACAGGATGTCGCCGGCGGAGAGCGCCTTGCCGCACAGGCACAGATCGAGCGGCAGCATCTGCTCCTCGGTGAGCACCACGTCGTTGAGGCCGATGGCGCCCACCAGACGCATATGACCGTCCTCCTGCACCAGCCGCACCGTGGCCGCCTGGGCGTTGACCATCTCCTTGAGCACGCGCAGGAAGCGCAGCAGCAGCTCGTCCAGATTGTCCGCCTGGTTGATGCTGGCGGCCACGTCGTAGAGGATCTTCAGCGAGGCGGTCTTCTGCGCCAGACGGGTGGTATGGCGCGCCACCCGGCTGTCCATGTCTTCGTAGAGATCGGTGAGTTCCTCGTTGAGGCTGTCGATGTCCTCCACCATGCCGGCGAGCACCCCGGTGTCCTCGCGCGACAGGGTGGCGCCCGGCTCGCCCTGGCACACCTTGGCCACCGACTCCTCGAGGCGCGCCAGGGGCTCCAGGAGCTGGCGGCGCAGGCGCCGCGCGGTGAGCCCCAGGCCCACCAGGGTGGCGAGCACGCTGGCCAGCAGGCCGCGGCTGGCGGTGCCCTGGTCCAGGAGTCCCAGCGGGAACTGCGCCGCCAGCAGCAGGGTGGCGCCCATGCCGATCAGCAGCAGGCTCAGCGGCATCACCAGGCGCGCGCTCCAGAGGATACGCAGGATGCGATGACGCACCCGATCCTCGCCGCTCTCCGCCTCGGCGGCGGGACGGCCCGGCAGGGGCAGGCTTTGTGGCTTGCTCAGATTCATGTCACGGCTCGCTGGGAGCGACGGTTGCAGCCAGTTTGCGGACTGGGAGCGAGGATGACAAGCGCCATTCCCGCGGGGGTTTCAGGCCTGTTCCCAGCGCGCCGCGGCCGCTGCGCGGCGCGCTTCGCCCAGCGCCTCGCCCAGCGCCGGACCGGCGAGCCCCTGCGCCTGCAGCTCGCGGGCGGCTACCGCCTGGCCGGCGGCGCGCGCCGCCTCCAGATCGGCCAGACGGGCGGGCGCCTCCGGCTGGGCGGCGAACAGCGCCAGCAGCCGCTCGAACCGGCCGTCGCGGCGCCAGGCGTCCATCGCATCGAGCAGCGCCGCGGCCGCCGCGCCGTCGGCCTGGTCCAGACGCGCCACCTGCGGCCACAGGGCGCGCGCCAGCGTGCCGTCCGCCAGCAGCCGTGCCGGCAGTCCCAGCGCCTGCTGCGCCCGTTCCGGCGCATCCGGCAATCGCACCAGCCAGGCGCCCAGGCGCGGCACCACGGCGCTGTCGCGCGCCGCCATGGCGCGCAGCGCCTGCAGCGCCGGCGCATCCGCCTGCCGGCCATGGCCCGCTCCCATCTGCGCCGCCAGGCCGGGCAGCAGCCGCTCCAAGGCTCCGGCCGCGTGCATTACCTCGAAGAAGCGCCAGGGCTGGTCGTAGCCGAGGGCCTTGTGCAGCTCGCGCCAGATGCGCCGGGGATCCAGCTCCTCCACCGCGCCCTCGTCCACCATGCGCCGCAGCAGGCGGTGGGTGGCATGCGCCACGCGAAAGCCCCAGGGGCCGAAGCGGGCGGCGAAGCGGGCGATGCGCAGCAGGCGCACCGGGTCCTCCACGAAGGCGGGCGTGACATGCCGCAGCAGCCCCTGGGCCAGATCCTCCTCGCCGCCATAGGGGTCCACCAGCCGGCCCTCGGCATCCAGCGCCATGGCGTTGATGGTGAGATCGCGGCGCGCCAGGTCCTCCTCCAGGGTGACGTCGGGGCCGGCATCGACCGCGAAGCCGCGGTAGCCCTCGCCGGTCTTGGTCTCGCGCCGCGCCAGGGCGAACTCCTCGCCGGTCACCGGATGCAGGAACACAGGGAACTCCGGGTCCGCCTGGCGATAGCCGGCGGCGAGCATCGCCTCGGGGGTGCCGCCCACCACCACCCAGTCGCGCTCGCCCGGCGGCAGGTCCAGCAGATGGTCGCGCACCGCGCCCCCCACCAGATAGCTGCGCGCCGGCGCCGGCGGCAAGGGGGACGGCGGCTGCCAGAGGGACCGGGAGGCGGCCCCCTTCATCCCCTAACACCTCCGCCAGCCGGGAAGGAAAAGCGTCGGGGAAACGCGACAAAATCTCGGTTAATCAAGATCTTAAATCCCTTGAAACTTAATAAGTAAATGCTAATCTAACGAAATACACAACATACACGAGGACGAGCCATGTTACCCCTGATCATTGGCGTCGTAGTGGCCTCGGTATTCAGGATTGTCGCAATCATGGTACTGGGCAAGGACGGCCTGCTGACCCACGCATGGGTCGATATCGTTTACTGGAGCCTGATCGGCGTCGGCGCCGCGTTTTGGTTGGTGAACCTCACCTGGGACTGCCTGCCCTGCCGACTCTCGCGCGCGATGCACAGTCGCCGGCTGATCGAGCGGCTGTGCCGCAATTCGCCCTGCGCGCACTGATCGGGGTGGAAAAAATGGCCTTTCGACAGCCTGCCGACCCTTCATGACACGGAGCGATACCAGCCCGGATCATGGAAGACACACCGCAACGATCGGATTAGATTACATCCTCCATACCCGGAGCGCCGCCATCCTGGCGGCTTGCCGGCGGGACGCCGGCGCTCCCAGTGACCTCAGGCCGCGCCCGCCTCGCCCTCGGATGCCTGGCCCTCCTCGGCCTCCTGCTGCTGCAGCTCCCACATCGCCCGGTAGCGGCCGCCGGCACGCAGCAGCTCGGCATGGGTGCCCTGCTCCACGATGCGCCCCTGCTCCATCACCAGGATGCGGTCGGCATCCACTACGGTGGAGAGCCGGTGGGCGATCACCAGGGTGGTATGGTCCGCCGCCACTTCCGCGAGCGTCTGCTGGATCGCCTTCTCGGTGTGGCTGTCGAGCGAGGAGGTGGCCTCGTCGAAGATCAGGATGCGCGGCCGCTTGAGGATGGCGCGGGCGATGGCGACCCGCTGCTTCTCGCCGCCGGAGAGCTTGAGCCCCCGCTCCCCCACCAGGGTGTCCCAGCCGTCGGGCAGGCTTTCGATGAAGTCGAGGATGCAGGCCATGCGCGCCGCCTCGATCACCTCCTCGCGGCTGGCGTCGGGACGCCCGTAGGCGATGTTGAAGTAGATCGATTCGTTGAACAGCACCGTGTCCTGTGGAACGATGCCGATGGCGGCGCGCAGGCTGTCCTGGGTGACCGAGCGCACGTCCTGGTCGTCGATGCAGATGCAGCCCGACCAGACGTCGTAGAAGCGGAAGATCAGGCGCGACAGGGTGGACTTGCCGGCGCCGCTGTGGCCCACCACCGCCACCTTGCGGCCGGGCGGTACCTCGAAGCTCACGTCGTGCAGGATCTGCCGCTCCGGCTGGTACCCGAAATCCACATGCTCGAAGCGGATGTGCCCCTCGCGCACCTCCAGCGGGCGGGCGTCGGGGGCGTCGCGGATCTCCGGCGGCGTATCCAGCAGCTTGAACACCAGGTCCATGTCCGCCAGGGAATACTTGATCTGGCGGTACACGATGCCCAGAAAGCCCAGCGGGATGAACAACTGCAGCAGGAAGGCATTCACCAGCACCAGGTCGCCGATGCGCATCTGCCCCTGCGCCACGAAGTGCGAGGCGAGGATCATCACCAGGGTGACGCCGATCGCGATGATGGCGCCCTGACCGAAGTTGAGCAGCGACATGGAACTCTGGCTGCGCACCGCCCAGTGCTCCCATTCGGAGAGGGTCTGGTCATAACGCTGCAGCTCCAGGCGTTCGTTGCCGAAATACTTGATGGTCTCGTAGTTGATCAGGCTGTCGATGGCGATGGTGTTGCCGCGCGAATCCAGCTCGTTCATGCGATGCCGGAAGTCCATGCGCCACTCGGTCACCAGAAAGGTGTAGATCATGTACACCGCCACCGAGCCGAACATCACCGCGGCGAACAGCGGATCGTAGTTGTGCAGCATCACTACCGCCACCAGGCCGAACTCCACCACGATAGGCAGAATGCTGAAGGCCATGTAGTTGAGGATCTGGCTCACCGAGCGGGTACCCCGCTCCAGATCGCGGCTGATGGCGCCGGTCTTGCGCTCCAGGTGATAGCGCAACGACAGGCGGGTGAGCAGATGCTCCAGCACCCGCGTGGAAAGACGCCGCATGGCGCGATAGCGCACCTTGGCGAAGATCACGTCGCGCAGCTCGTTGAACAGGCTGGCGCTGAGCTTGAGCAGGCCGTAGCCGAGCAACAGCGACAGCGGCAGGGCCACGGTGAGTTCCGCCTGCGAGGCCTGCTCGAAATAGTCGATGATCGCCTTCAGGGCGATCGGCACCCCCACGTTGGCCGCCTTGGAGGCCACCAGGCAGGCGAGCGCCAGCAGCGCCCGTCCGCGGAACTCCCACAGAAAGGGCAGCATGCTGCGCAGGTTGTACCAATCCCGACGATTCTTGTGGACTTGGGGCGGCGGCCCGCCGGCGTGCACCATGATAGGATGATCTCCTCTTTCCGAGCGGCTCCCGCGAGGCGGGGCAGCATACCAAATCCGACACGGGATTCAGTGCCGATGGACGAATTCGACCTGACCGCCGGCGGCGGCTGCGCCGAGCTGGAACCCTTCGCCCTGCAGGTGCTGGGCGACAGCATGGAGCCGGAGTTCCCCGACGGCTGCATCATCATCATCGAGCCCGCGCGCCAGTGCGAGCACGGCATGTACGTGATGGCCCTGGTGGAGGACGCGCGCTGGTTCCGCCAGTACCTCAACGACGAACAGGGCGAGCGCCTGGTGGCGCTCAACGATCTCTACCCCGAGATCCCCCTGGAAGGGCTGAACTGGAAGCTCGAGGGCATCATCA
>CAZVIG010000129.1:0-6424 GCA_964627395.1 uncultured Sedimenticola sp. | reverse complement strand
CCCATGTCGATCGCTTCGATGCCTCGGTGTTCAACGGTGAGTACGTCACCGGCGACGTGACCCCCGAATACCTGCACCATCTGGAATGCCAACGCAACGATCTGGCCAGGAGCGAGCGCGACCGGGCGCAGAGCGCCAATATCATCGGGGTGCACAACCATGGCTGATACGGACGACTGGGACATCGCCACGCGCGCCATCCGTGTCGGTCACCGGCGTACGTCCGAGAACGAACATTCCGAGCCCATCTTCGCCACCTCGAGCTTCGTGTTCGGCTCCGCCGCCGAGGCCGCCGCGCGTTTCTCGGGCGAGCAGTCCGGCAACATCTACGCGCGGTTCACCAATCCCACGGTGCGTGCCTTCGAGGAGCGCCTGGCGGCAATGGAAGGGGGCGAGAGTTGCGTGGCTACCGCCTCGGGCATGGCGGCCATCCTCGCCACCTGCATGGGACTGTTGCAGCAGGGTGATCACCTGGTCAGCTCGCGCAGCATCTTCGGCAGTACCGTGGTGCTGTTCGACAAGTACCTCTCGCGCTTCGGCATCGAGACCAGCTATGTGGAGCTGGCCGATCTGGCCGCCTGGGAGGCGGCGATCCGCCCGCACACCAAGATGCTGTTCGTGGAGACGCCCTCCAACCCGCTCACCGCACTGGGCGACATCCGTGCCCTGGCCGATCTGGCGCATGCCCATGACTGCCTGCTGGTGGTGGACAACTGCTTCTGCACCCCGGCGCTGCAGCGTCCGCTGGAGCTGGGAGCGGACATCGTGGTGCATTCGGCCACCAAGTACATCGACGGTCAGGGCCGCGCCCTGGGCGGCGCCGTGGTGGGCGATGCCCAGCGGGTCGGGGAGGAGGTCTTCGGCGTGCTGCGCACCGCGGGCCCCAGTATGAGCCCCTTCAACGCCTGGATCTTCCTGAAGGGGCTGGAGACGCTGGATCTGCGCATGCAGGCTCATTCCGCCGCCGCGCAGCAGCTCGCCGAGTGGTTGGAATCGCATCCGGCGGTGGAACGGGTGCACTATCCCGGCCTGCCCAGCCATCCCCAGTACGAGCTGGCCCGGCGCCAGCAGAAGGCGCCCGGCGGCATCGTCTCCTTCGAGGTGAAGGGCGGGCGCGAGGCCGCCTGGCGGGTGATCGACAGCACCCGCATGCTCTCGATCACCGCCAACCTTGGCGACACCAAGACCACCATCACCCATCCCGCCTCCACCACCCACGGGCGCCTCAGCGAGGAGCAGCGTCAGGCGGCCGGCATCTCCCAGGGGCTGGTGCGCATCGCCGTGGGGCTTGAGGCGGTCGCAGACATCCACAAGGACCTCGCGAGGGGCCTGGACGCCAGCTAACTTCTTTGGTGGGTTTCGGTCTGGTCGGCCCACGTCATGGATCCTCCCGCTTAGCAAGAATGCCGAGGAAGGGCTGAATATCGACCCGCTATAATCAGGATGTCATCGTTGGAGAACGTCCATGCGCCCTCGGATCGAGGCGCTGCAGCGGGCGGGCGTACTCGAGATCGTCGATGACTGGCTCGCTGCGAGACAACTGAGAAATCGGTTGGTCCATGAATACATGACCGACCCCGGACGATTCGCCCAAGACCTTAACCGGGCCGTTGCCGCCTGTCGCATGCTGTTCGATTGCTACAACCGGGTATATCGGTATGCTGCGAAGACCATGCGGCTCCCGTCAGAGCGCCTCTCTCCGTTGGAGCTGCCGCGAGCAAATGGGGGTTGATGTTCCAACGGACATGCAAAGCGGAAGTGGCTTTGGTCCTCGCCAGAGGGTTTAGCGCATGATCTGCAGACGCTGCATCGTCACCGGTCGGGTCCAGGGGGTCTGGTACCGCGACAGCACCCGCCGTCAGGCGCGTGCCCTAGGGCTGGCCGGCCGCGCGATCAACCTGCCCGACGGCTCGGTGGAGGTGATCGCCTGCGGATCGGACGAGGCGGTCGCGGCCCTGTGCGACTGGCTGTGGGAGGGCTCGCCTCTGTCCCGGGTGAGCGATGTGCGGTGCGAGCCCTGGCAGGGCGAGGCCCCGGTGGGCTTTCAGATTGGTTGACGGGCGCTGTCGGGCCTGTAGGCCCTCCCACAAGTGGAGTGGTCGCCAAGGCCCTTGTGGGAGCGGCTTCAGCCGCGACTGTTACACCCCGCCCCCGCGGGCGGGGGGAGGCCAGGAGGGGGAGCCGAGATGGGTAAAAGGAAGAAGCTGATCGACCGGCTCGACCGCCTGCTGGACCGGGTCGAGGCGATGCTGGGGCCGGCAGCGTCGCCGCCGGACTGGTCCTGTGCCGCCTACCGCTGGCACCAGGGGCGCATGCAGGGGGTGCCGCGGCCGCACCAGGTGGCGTTGGACGATCTGCTGGGGGTCGAGCGTCAGAAGGCCGAGGTTCTGCGCAACACCGCCAACTTCGTGGCCGGGCGGCCGGCCAACCACGTCCTGCTGTGGGGGGCGCGGGGCACCGGCAAGTCCAGCCTGGTGAAGGCGGTGTTCCATGCCTTCGTGGAGCGCGGCCTGCGCCTGGTGGAGATCGAGCCGGCGGAGCTGCACGACCTGCCCGAGCTGATGGGCCTCTTGGCCGAGCGTCCCGAGCGGTTCATCCTGTATTGCGACGACCTCTCCTTCGAGGCGGACGATCCCTCCTACAAGGCGCTGAAGGCCCTGCTCGAGGGGTCTATCGTCGCGCCGCCGCCCAACATGCTGCTGTATGCCACCTCCAACCGCCGACACCTGGTGCCCGAGTTCCAGTCCGAGAACCGGGCCACCCGCTACGAGGACGGAGAGGTGCATCCCGGCGAGTCGGTCGAGGAGAAAGTCTCGCTCTCGGAACGCTTCGGGCTGTGGCTGTCGTTCTATCCCTTCGACCAGGACCAGTATCTGGCGATCTGCCGCCACTGGCTGGAGCGATTGGGGAAGGTGCCGCCCGACGATGACTGGCAGGCGGCGGCCTTGCGCTGGGCCACCCAGCGCGGTTCGCGCTCCGGCCGGGTGGCGCGCCAGTTCGCCATCGCCTGGTTGGGCCAGCAGCAGGATTCCGCCTGAACGGGACGGTTCCGCTCGCCGTTCAGGCGTGATCGTGGGCGTCGCGGCAGGGTTCCTCCGCCTGCTCCAGCTCGATGGTGGAATGGCTGATGTCGCAGTCCTTGCAGGCCTCGCGGATCGCGTCTTTGACTTCGCGTTGTGCCTCGGCGCTGAGCGGGATGTCCAGCACCAGATGGGCGGTGAGCACATGATGTTCGCCGTCCAGCGACCACAGGTGCAGGTGGTGGACGTCGGTCACATGGGGCAGGGCGAGCAGCTTGGCGCGGATCTCCTCGCCCAGACCGGCTTCGGGCACGCCCTGCAGGAAGAGCCGCAGGGTGGTGCGCAGGTTGCGCAGCACGTTCACCAGGATGAACAGGGTAAAGACGATCGACAGCAGCGGGTCGAGGATGGGCCATTCCACCACCTGCAGCACCAGCGAGACGATCAGCACCGCCACCCAGCCCAGCACGTCCTCCAGCAGGTGCCAGTTGAGCACCTTCTCGTTGAGCGTGCGGCCGCCACTCAGGCGCCAGGCCGCCGCGCCGTTGACCACCACTCCCAGGATCGCCAGCCAGGTCATGCCCAGGGCGTCGGGCATGGGCGGGTCCTGCAGCCGGGGGATGGCCTCGGACAGCACCCAGAGGCTGCCGGCGATCAGCACCAGGGCGTTGATCAGGGCGCCGAGCAGCGACAGCCGCTGGTAGCCGTAGGTGTAGTGGGCGCTGGCGGGGCGCCGACCCAGGCGCGCCAGCAGCCAGCCCAGGCCGATGGAAAGGGTGTCGCCCAGGTCGTGCACCGCGTCCGCCAGAATGGCGGTGCTGTTGGTGAGCAGACCGCCGATGAATTCGATGATGGTGAAGCCGAAGTTGAGAAAGAAGGCGACGCCGATGCGGCCGTCGGCTCCGTGGTGATGGTGGTCGTGATGGTGATCGTGCATGGCTCAGCGCGCCGTGGGGGGTTTCATGCGGGTTCGGGGCGGCTCGACGCGCACCGCCAGGGAGCCGGGTCCCACGCCCTGGCGGTTGCGGTTGGCATCGGCCACCCGGGCCAGGCGCGCCAGCAGCTCGCCGGGCGCACGTTCGCCGGCCAGCAGGGCGCGATAGCCCTCGACGATGGGGCCGACCTCGTCGCCCGGCTCGTCCACCAGCTCGAGGCGGTATTGCGCGATGCCCGCTTGGCGCAAGGTCTCCAGGTACCGCGCGGCGGACTGCGCCTGGGCGTTGAACAGGGTGTTGCGGCAGCCTACGTCCGCGAGCAGCAGGTGGTCCTTGCCCTTGGGATCGCGCAGGTGCACCCGGTGGGCCTCGCAGGGGCGACCACAGTCGCGCCAGCTGTCGCCATCGGACAGGAAGCGCGCGAACACGCAGTGCTCGGTATGGAAGATGGGCAGGTGCTGATGGGCGATCACCTCGATACGCGCGCGCCGTTCCGCGTCCAGCCCGGCGGCGAGGGCTGCCATCTGATCGGCGTTCAGGTCGTGGGTAGGGGCGAGCCGTTCCAGCCCCAGGTCGAGCAGCCGCGCAGCGGCGAGGCGGTTGGCGGCGTTCAGGGAGAAGTCGCCATACAAAGCGGGGATGGTGGCATCCAGGTGGGGGGCGCCGGTGCCGCCGGCGCGGTGCAGCGCCCAGAGCAGGCCGGTGGAACGCACCAGCAGGGCATCGGGCGCCAGCCGCAGCAGGTAGCGCACCAGCCGTTCCTCGCCCGGCTTGAAGATGCGCGGGGCCGCCACCACCAAGCGCCGGCCGGCGCGGCGGATGCGCTCGCAGGCGGCCTTCAGGCCGTGCACCTCCAGGAAGTCCACCACCAGCTCGTCCACTTCCGGCAGCGCCAGCGCGGCGTCCACCTGTTCGGCGCTGCGGCATAGCAGGGTCAGTCGGGGGGCATCGGTACGGCATCTCGGTTCGGCCTCCGGCAGCAGACGCGGCAGTACGGGGGCTTCGGGTATCTCCCGGTCGCGGTCATGGCTTTGCAGGGCCTGGGTCAATGCCGCCACCGCCTCGCGCCGGGCGCGCTTGATCTCGCCCAGGGGCAGGAACAGCCCCTCGTCGAGATCGATGGTCAGCTCTGCGATGCGGAAGGGGGTGTCGCCGAGGCTGCCGATGGTCTGGCGCAGGGTCTGCGCATCCAGGGCGCGCTGGCGCGCCGGGGCCAAGGGCTCGGCGGATTCGGCCTGGCCCTGGCGGCCGTCCTCGGTGCTCAGCGTCAGACGCAGGGGCTGGCCCGCGCGGCCGCTGAGGTGCAGTCGCACGGGCAGGCGCCAGGCGGTGCGCGGGTCCAGGTTCGGCCCGCTGTCGCTGGCCGCATCGCGGGTGCGCCAGAGGTGGTCGCCGGGGCGGATGGCATCGGCGCGAAAGCCGCGCCCGAAGCGCAGGGTCACCTCGCCCTGGTCGATCTCCTCGCGCACCCGCCGGCCGTCGTGTTCGATGGCGAAGACGTTGCCCCCGGTCTCCCGCTCCTGCGGCCGGCCCTGGTCGAACACCACCCCGTCGCCAGGCTTGACCGGGTTGTGCAGCCGCAGGCGCACGCCGTCGGGCAGGACTTCCCGCACTTGGCCCAGGTGCAGGCCGCGATGGCGGGGGTTGCGTCCGATCACCAGCGACTGGTGGCGCGGTCCCTCGAGAAAACCGGGGGTGAGGCCGTCGTGTTCGGCGTCCTGGCCGCGCGAGAAGATCTGCGCCAGATTCCGCCGCGTGGCCGGCGTCACCGGCAGGGAGTCGAGCGTCTCGCCGGCCTGAAACCGTTCCCAGGCGCGGTCCAGGGCCTCGCGGTAAGTGCTCACGGTGCGGTGGACGTATTCCGGGCCCTTGAGACGCCCCTCGATCTTGAGGCTCCGCACACCGGCCCGGATCAGCCGCGGCAGCAGAGGCAGGGCCATCAGGTCCTGGGGCGAGAGCAGGTAGTCGAAGTCTCCCTGGCGGCGCAGCGCGCCGTCCACCAGCAGGCCATAGGGCAGACGGCAGGCCTGGGCGCACTGGCCGCGGTTGGCGGAGCGGCCGCCCCAGGCCTCGCTGGAGAAGCACTGGCCGCTGTAGCTGACGCAGAGCGCGCCATGCACGAAGGCCTCCAGTTCGATGTCCACCGCCCCGGCGATGGCCGCGATCTCATCGATCGACAGCTCCCGGCCCACCACCACCCGGCGCATGCCCAGCGATTCGGCGAAGCGGGCCCCCTCGGCGTCGGTGATGGACATCTGGGTGCTGGCGTGGAGGGGCAGATGGGGTGCGGTCGCGCGCGCCAGGCGCGCCACCCCGACGTCCTGCACGATGAGGGCGTCCACCCCGCAGCGCGCGGCATGCCGTATCTGTCGCTCGACCTCGGCCAGTTCTTCGTCGAAGACCCGGGCGCTGAGGGTGCGATAGCCGCGGCGGCCGCGGGCATGGAGGCGGCCCATGGTTCCGGCCCGG
>CAZVIG010000128.1:0-6456 GCA_964627395.1 uncultured Sedimenticola sp. | reverse complement strand
GCACCTACAACTTCCCCCAGAACCGGGTCACCGACCACCGCATCAACCTCACCCTCTACAAGCTCGACGAGATCCTGATGGGCGCGCTCGACCAGGTGATCGAGCCCCTGATGCAGGAATACCAGGCCGAGCAACTGGCGCGCCTCGGCGAGGAGGCATGAGCCGGGTCGCGCAACTGCTGGCCGAGGCGCGCCGCGCCCTGGGCGGCGACGCCGAGGCGGTCGGCGAGGCGGAGCTGCTGCTGGCGCGCGTGCTGCAGCGCGACCGGAGCTGGCTGATCGCCTGGCCCGAGGCCGAGGTGGCAACGCAGGATGCGGCGCGCTTCCGCGACTGGGTGGCGCGCCGCGCCGCGGGCGAGCCGGTGGCCCACATCCTGGGCGAGCGCGACTTCTGGACCCTGCGCCTGCAGGTCAACCGCCACACCCTGATCCCGCGCCCCGAGACCGAGCACCTGGTGGAATGGGCCCTGCAGCGGCTGCCGGCGGAGGCGCCCCTGCGGGTGATCGACCTGGGCACCGGCAGCGGCGCCATCGCCCTCGCCCTGGCCGCCGAACGGCCCGCCTGGCGGATCTTCGCCAGCGACCGCTCCGCCGCCGCCCTCGCGGTGGCCCGCGCCAACGCCGCACGGATGAATCTGCCGGTACGCCTGCTGCAGACGGACTGGCTGGCCGGCGTCGCCGGCCCTTTCGAGCTGATCGTCTCCAACCCCCCCTATGTAGCGGAAGACGACCCCCACCTGGCGCAGGGCGACCTGCCGCGGGAGCCGCGCAGCGCCCTGACCGCCGGCCGCGACGGCCTGGACGCCATCCGCCAGATCCTCGCCCAGGCCCCGCAGCGGCTGGCGCCTGGGGGCTGGCTGCTGCTGGAGCACGGCCACGACCAGGCCCCCGCCTGTCGCGCCCTGATGGATGAGGCCGGGCTGACGGAGGTGGCCAGCGGCCGCGACCTGGCCGGGCACTGGCGCTTCACCCATGGCCGCCGGCCCGCCTGACGCCGGTCGGCGACATCAGGGAAACCCCTATTGACTGTCCGGGCATGGGGGACCACGATTGGCCAAGGAGCCATCCCGAGGGCCCGATCCGACCATGCGAAACGATCCCGACAGCCCGATCAAGGTGCGCGAGATCGCCTTCTGCCCGCTGCATCCCGACCGCAACCAGGCCGGCACCGCGGTGCAATTGCTGCGCGACTGCGAGGGCGTGCTGTCGGCAGAGCGCCTCAACGACCGGCTGCTGCGGGTGAGCTACGACATCCACCACGCCACCCTGGCGGCGATCGAGGAGCTGCTGGAACACTTCGGCTTCCACCTGGACAACAGCCTGCTGCAGCGCATGAAGCGCGCCCTGGTGAAGTACACCGAGGAGACCCAGCGCAGCAACCTCGGCTGCGACCGCGGCACCGCCAACTGCACCGTCAAGGTCTTCATCAACAGCTACCGCCAGCGCGCCCACGGCTGCCAGGACGGACGCCCCCAGCACTGGCGCCGTTACCTCTGATACCCCGCCCGTCCCGCCGGGCTACAATGTCCGGATGGACGATCAGGACCTGCTCCGCTACAGCCGCCAGATCATGCTCCCGGAGATCGGCTTCGAGGGGCAGCAGCGCCTGGTGGAGAGCCATGCCCTGGTGATCGGCCTGGGCGGCCTGGGCTCGCCGGTCGCCCTCTACCTGGCCGCCGCGGGGGTGGGCCGCCTCACCCTGGTGGACGACGACCGGGTGGACCTCTCCAACCTGCAGCGCCAGGTGATCCACGACAGCGCCAGCATCGGCGAGCCCAAGGTGGACTCCGCGGCGCGCCGGATCGCCGCGGTCAACCCCGCCTGCCGCACCGAGACGATCGCGCGGCGCCTGGACGAGGCGGAACTGGGGGAGCGGATCGCCGCCGCCGACCTGGTGCTGGACTGCAGCGACAACTTCGCCACCCGCTTCGCCGTCAACCGCCAGTGCCATGCCCACCGCACCCCGCTGGTGTCCGGCGCCGCCATCCGCTGGGAGGGCCAGCTCGCGGTGTTCTGCTACGGCGAGGGCGAGGCCTGCTACCACTGCCTCTACGGCGAGGGCGGCGAGGAGGACCTGCGCTGCAGCGAAAACGGGGTCGCCGCGCCGCTGGTGGGGATCGTCGGCAGCCTCCAGGCGCAGGAGGCGCTGAAGCTGCTCAGCGGCGCCGGCGAGCCGCTGCGCAATCGCCTGCTGCTGATCGACACCCTGCACCCCCAGTGGCAGATGCTGCGCCTGCGCCCCGACCCCGCCTGTCCGGTGTGCGGCGGCGCATGATCCTCTGGATCCACGGCTTCGCCAGTTGCGGCCTGAGTCACAAGTCGCAACTGCTGCGGGAGCACTTCGGCGCCGGGCGGGTGCTCACCCCCGACCTGCCCCCGGAGCCCGGGGCCGCGCTGGCCCTGCTGGAGGACCTGATCCGACGGCATCCGGTGCAGGTGCTGGCCGGCGCCTCTTTGGGCGGCTACTTCGCCACCTGGCTGCAGGGGCGGCACGGCCTGCCGGCGGTGCTGATCAATCCCGCGGTGGTGCCCTATCTGCTGCTGGAGGACTACCTGGGCAGCCACCGCGACTGCTACGGCAACCCCTTCGAGGTCACCCGCGAGACCCTGGAGGCGCTGCACCGCCTGCACCGGCCACGGCTCCCGGAGCGGGAACGCTATCTGGTGCTGCTGGCCACCGGCGACGAGATCCTCGACTGGCGCCAGGCGGCGCAATACTATGCCGGCAAGGATCTGATCGTGCACCGCGGCGGCGACCACCGCTTCCAGGACCTGGCCCCCTATCTGCCTCGCATCGAGGCCTGGATCGAACAGCATGCCCAAGAAACCCCGACCGCCCCTTGACCTGGAGCGCCTGCGCCAGGACATCGTCTTCGAGGAGACCCTGATGGGGCACCGCTTCGTGTTCCACACCACCTGGGGCCTGTTCTCCCCGCGCGGCATCGACGAGGGCACCCGCCTGCTGCTCGACCACATGGAGGTGCGCCCCGACGAACGGGCCATCGACCTGGGCTGCGGCTACGGCCCCATCGGCATGGCCATCGCCCGCAGCGCGCCCGAGGGCGACTGCCTGATGGTGGACAAGGATTTCGTCGCCGTGGAATACGCCAACGCCAATCTGGCGCGTAACGGCATCACCAATGCCGAGGCGATGCTCAGCGACGGACTCCGCCATGTACCGCCCCGCCGCTTCACCCTGGCGGCCACCAACCTGCCCGCCAAGACCAGCAAGGAACACTATTACCTGTTCTTCCACGACATAAAGGATCGCCTGGAGCCGGGCGGCCGCTGCTATGTGGTGGTGATCAGCGGCCTGCGGCGTTTCATCGAGCGCGCCTTCGTCGAGGTGTTCGGCAACCACCGCAAGGTCAAGCAGGGCGCCCGCTACACCGTAGCGATGGCCCAAAAATGCTGAGCCCGTCGGGCTGGGCAGACGGTCCTTGCCGGCCGAGATCATATTTCCGCTAAAGAATCCGTCGCACCGGTCGTTAACCGGGCCAGCAATACCCGGGAAAAACCCTCAGGAAGCGATCGGAACCATGAGCTGCAACAAGAACGACACGGTCACGCCCGAGCAATCCGCGGAACTCCTGCGCCTCACCCTGCCGCTGATGAGCCGCCACGGGGTCCCCGTGACGCCGCGCAACTACGCGGTCTGGTTCGAGTACGTGCGCGGCGAGAACGCCGAGCTGAAGAACGAGCTGCAGAGCCTGATCGACGCCAACGCCGCCTTCACCCCCCAGCTCAACGAGCAGTTGTTCGAGAAGTACGCCTCGGAGTGCAACGTCGAGCAGTTCCTCAAGATCCGCAACGAGATGAACGACCTCATGGAGGATGTCGCCGGCTCGCTGCACGAGGTGGGCGACGAAGCGGCCCGTTTCGGCGGCCGCCTGGATGGGGTGATGGAGAACGTCCAGCGCAGCAACAGCCTGGACGACATCCGCGACCTGCTGCGCTCCCTGGTGGAGGAGACGCGCACCATGCGCCGTTCCACCCAGTTGCTGCACGAGCACCTGGAGGCCAAGTCGCGCGAGATCGCGCTGCTGCAAGAGGAGCTGGAACAGGAGCGTCGGCGCGCCTCCAGCGACCCCCTCACCGGCCTCCCCAACCGGCGCGCCTTCACCGAGGCCCTGGAAAAGCTCACCCAGGATGCCACCGGCCCCGAGCAGCTCGCCCTGCTGGTCGTGGACATCGACCACTTCAAGAACGTCAACGACACCCACGGCCACCTGATCGGCGACCGGGTGATCCGCTTCCTGGCGCAGGTGCTCAAGCAGCACACCAAGGGGCAGGACCTGGCGGCCCGGTACGGCGGCGAGGAGTTCGTCGTGCTGCTGCCCAACACCGGGCTGCGCGGCGCCACCGTGGTGGCGGAGCAGATCCGCGCCGCCATGAGCGAGGCCAAGCTGGTGCGTTCCGACAACAAACAGCCCCTGGGACGCATCACCGTCTCCATCGGGGTGGCAGCCTACCAACCCGGCGAGGACCCCATGGACCTGGTCAACCGCGCCGACCAGGCCCTGTACCGTTCCAAGCAGGGCGGCCGCAACAAGGTGACGGTGGACATGGACACCACCGGCATCCAGAACCGGGCCTGACCCGGCAGACGGCCGGGCGACACGGCGGCAGGCGACGCCAGGCGGGCCGTTCTATAATCGAACGGAACGCCGGAACCCCTGTACGAGCCGAGCCGAATGCCTGCCGAGACCATCACCCACGCCACACTGCGCGAGCTGGCCGCCGCCGGCGCCATCCGCGAGGCGGCCGCCGTGGCCCACGGCTCCCGCTGGTCGCTGATCGTCCGCTATGGCGGCGTCGAGCGCGTTCTCACCGCGCGTAGGACCAGGCAGCCCCGGAGCTGGGCGCACCTGGACAGCCTGGCCCGCTACCTGGCGGAGATCGGCATCCGCCAGTTCACCACCGACATCCGGGACTACGATCCGGACCAGCCCGGCCGGAAACGCCCGGACCGGGCGGAGGCATTGGACCAGGCGCGCGAGGCGGCCGAATACGACCGCTGGTTCCGTGAGCAGGTGCAGGCGGCCCTCGACGAAGCGGACCGACCGGATGCCCAGTGGCTCACCACCGATGAGCTGTTCGACGGACTGGAGAAACGCCTGGCGCGGAAACATAAGGTGCGGCCAGTGTGAAAATCCGCTGGTTGAAGCGCACCACCCTCGACATCGAGGAAGCGTTCGACTGGCTGGCAGAACGAAACCCGGCCGCCGCCTGGGAGATGCTGGAACGCATACGGAAACGTGGCAACGAAGACTTGGCCGAACACCCGGAACTCGGCCGGATCGGTCGAGTGAGTGGGACCCGAGAGCTGGTAGTGACCGGCACCCCCTATCTGCTGGTTTACCGGATCAAGGGGGATGAACTCCAAATCCTCCGCGTGCTCCATGGCCACCAGCAATGGCCGCCGGAGGCATGACTCGGCAGCCTTTCAGTCCTCCAGCTTCTCGCGCAGCAACTGGTTCACCTGCTGCGGGTTGGCCTTGCCCTGCGATTTCTTCATCACCTGGCCGACGAAGAAGCCGATCATCTTCTTGCGCTTGTCCGGCTCGGCGGCGCGATAGTTCTCCACCTGCTGCGGGTTGTCCGCGATCACCTCGTCTACCCAGCCGGCCAGGGCCCCGGTGTCGGTGACCTGCTTCAGGCCGCGCGCCTCGATCACCTCGTCGGCGCTGCCCTCGCCGGCCCACATCGCCTCGAACACCTGCTTGGCGATCTTGCCGGAGATGGTGCTGTCCAGGATCCGCGCCAGCAGGCCGCCCAGCCCCTCGGCGCTCACCGGGCAGTCGCAGATCTCCAGGCCGGCGCGATTGAGGGCGCCCGCCAGCTCGCCCATCACCCAGTTGGCGGCCAGCTTGGCGTCGCCGCAGGCCGCCACCACCGCCTCGTAGTAGTCGGCCTGGGCGCGGGTGGCGGTGAGCACGTTCGCGTCATAGGCCGACAGGCCGTGCTGTTCCTGGAAACGGGCGCGCCGCGCGTCGGGCAGCTCCGGCATGTCGGCGGTGGCCTCCTCGATGAAGGCCGCGTCCAGCACCACCGGCAGCAGGTCCGGGTCGGGGAAGTAACGGTAGTCGTTGGCCTCCTCCTTGGTGCGCATGGAGCGGGTCTCGTCCCGGTCGGCGTCGTACAGGCGCGTTTCCTGGACGATGGTGCCGCCGTCCTCGATCACCTCGATCTGGCGCTCCACCTCGTAGTCGATGGCGCGTTCCAGGAAGCGGAAGGAGTTGATGTTCTTCAGCTCGGTGCGGGTGCCCAGCTTCTCCTCGCCCAACGGGCGCACCGAGACGTTGGCGTCGCAGCGGAAGCTGCCTTCCTGCATGTTGCCGTCGCAGATCCCCAGCCAGGTGACGATCTGGTGGATCTTGCGCGCATAGGCCACCGCCTCCCTGGCCGAGCGCATGTCCGGCTCGGAGACGATCTCCAGCAGCGGCGTGCCGGCGCG
>CAZVIG010000127.1:0-6461 GCA_964627395.1 uncultured Sedimenticola sp. | reverse complement strand
CGGAACCGGAGCGTGAACCAGGCCCCCGATTTCCGCCGCATCGCGCTGATCGCCAAGCCCGACGCTGGCGAGGAGCTGCGCGCCACCCTGCGCCGCGCCGTGGAGTTTCTCGACCGGCGCGGCCTGGCGGTGTGCCTGGACGCGCATGCTGCCCAGGCCCTGGCGCGCGACGACGGCCTGTCCCTGGAGGCCCTGGGCGAACGCTGCGATCTGGCGGTGATCGTGGGCGGCGACGGCACCTTTCTGAATGCCGCGCGCGAGCTGGGCACCCACGACATCCCGCTGCTGGGGGTCAACCTGGGCCGCCTCGGCTTTCTGGTGGACATCTCCCCCGAGGCGATGTGCGCCACCCTGGGTGAGATGCTCGACGGCCGCTTCGAGGAGGAGCACCGCTTCCTGCTGAGCTGTCGGGTGGGCGACGGCCCCACCTGCCTGGCGCTCAACGACGTGGTGCTGCACAAGTGGAACACCGCGCGCATGATCGAATTCCAGACCTGGGTGAACGACAGCTTCATCGACACCCAGCGCTCGGACGGCCTGATCGCCTCCACCCCCACCGGCTCCACCGCCTATGCGCTGTCCGGCGGCGGCCCGCTGCTCGCCCCCAGCCTGGACGCCATCGCCCTGGTGCCCATCTGCCCCCACACCCTGAGCAACCGGCCCATCGTGGTGCATGGCCGCAGCCGCATCCGGCTGCGCGTCTCGGGCAAGACCGACCCGGCGCACGTGCGCGTCACTTGCGACGGCCAGGTCACCATGAAGGTGGCCCAGGAACAGGAGATCCTGGTGCAGCGCCATCCCCAACCGCTGCGCCTGCTGCATCCGGCCGGCCACGACCATTTCCAGATCCTGCGCACCAAGCTCGGCTGGGGAGGCCGTCAGGACTGATGCTGGTCCACCTGGCGATACGCGACCTGGTGATCGTGCGCGAGCTGGCCCTGGAGCTGGCCCCGGGCATGACCGCCCTCACCGGCGAGACCGGCGCCGGCAAGTCCATCCTGGTGGACGCCCTGGGGCTGACCCTGGGCGACAAGGCCAGCCCCTCGCTGATCCGCGCCGGCTGCGAACGCGCCGAAGTGGCGAGCGAGTTCGACCTGGCCGACTGCCCGGCCGCCGCACGCTGGCTGGAGGCGCACGACCTGGACGAGGACGGCCAGTGCCAGCTACGCCGCGTGCTGGTGCGCGAGGGCCGTTCCCGCGCCTATGTCAACGGCCGCCCGGTGACCCTCTCGCAACTGCGCGAGCTGGGCGAGCTGCTGCTGGAGATCCACGGCCAACATGCCCACCAGTCGCTGATGCGCCCGGCCGCCCAGCGCGACCTGCTGGACGCCTATGCCGGCGCCGACGCCGAGCGTGCCGCGGTGGCCGAGGCCCACCAGACGCTGCAGACGGCGCGTACCGAGCTGGAGGCGCTGCGCGAGGCCGCCGCCGACCGCCACAACCGCCTCGACTATCTGCGCTTCCAGGTCGAGGAACTGACGCCGGTCGCTCCCCTGGCGGCGGAACTGGAGGAACTGGAAGCCGAACACGGCCGCCTCGCCCACGCGGAACGTCTGCAGCGCGAGACGGCGGAACTGGCCGCCGCCCTGGTGGACGGCGAACAGGACATCGGCTCCCGGCTCGGGCGGCTGCAGCGCCAGCTCGCGGAACTGGCCGAGCTGGACCCGCGCCTGGCGCCGGTCGGCGAGCTGCTGGAGTCGGCCGCCATCCAGGTGGACGAGGCCGGTCAGACCCTGCGTCACTACCATGACGATCTGGCCATCGACCCGGCGCGTCTGCAGACGCTGGACGAGCAACTGGGGCGGCTGCACGAACTGGCGCGCAAACACCGGGTCGAGACGGCCGAACTGCCTGCCCTGCTGGAACGCTTCCAGGA
Organism: uncultured Sedimenticola sp.; assembly: GCA_964627395.1. Taxonomy (GTDB): domain Bacteria; phylum Pseudomonadota; class Gammaproteobacteria; order Chromatiales; family Chromatiaceae; genus MONJU. The sequence goes on along the minus strand of CAZVIG010000127.1, from coordinate 4,585 downwards.
GGAGCTGGAACGGCTCGAGCGCGCGGACGAGAACCTGGCGGCGCTGGAGACCCGTATCGGCGAGCTGGAATCGGCCTACCGCGAGGCGGCGGCGGCCCTCTCGCGGCGCCGCCGCGAGGCCGCCGAACGCCTCTCGCAGACGGTCAGCGAGCGCATGCAGACCCTCAGCATGGAGGGCGGGCGTTTCGCGGTACAGTGCGAGCACGACCCGGAACTGGCCGGGCGCCACGGCAGCGACCGCATCGTCTTCCAGGTCGCCGCCAACCCCGGCCAGCCCCTGGCGCCGCTCGCCGAGGCCGCCTCCGGAGGCGAGCTGTCGCGCATCGCGCTCGCCATCCAGGTGGCCACCGCCGACTGCGGCGACATCCCCACCCTGATCTTCGACGAGGTGGACGTGGGCATCGGCGGCGCGGTGGCCGAGATCGTGGGCCGCCTGCTGCGCCGCCTGGGCGAGCGTCGTCAAGTGCTGTGCGTCACCCACCTCCCCCAGGTGGCGGCCCAGGCCCACCGGCACCTGCAGGTGCGCAAGCAGCGCGACGCCGACCGCACCGAGACGGCCATCGCCCCGCTGGATGCAGAACAGCGCGTCCAGGAGATCGCGCGCATGCTGGGCGGCGTGAAGATCACCGAGCAGACCCTGGCCCATGCGCGCGAAATGATGCGGCCCGCCGACGAATGAGCCGCTGGCGCCCCCTCCCCCGCCGGGGTAGAATCGTTGTGTTTTTTCTCATGAAATCAGCCCGATACAAGTCACGCCCCGGATCACAAGAAAGCCAGATGCAAACGACCCACGACCAAGGGCGCCGCACCCCCGCCGGCCTGGCCCTGCTGCTCCTGGCGGTCCTGCTGATGCAGCCGGCCGCCGCCAAGCGCTATCCCGCCCATGTCTTCACCCCGGACGTGAACGAAGGCGAGGTGCTGCTGGTGGAGAAGGCCTCCCGCACCGCCTATCTCCTGGACATCAAACCCCTGCCCGAGACGCGCCGCGCCTTCAAGGGGCTGATGCTGGGCGAGAACAACGGCCGCAAGTATCACGTGGGCGACAAACGCACCCCCGAGGGGATCTACAAGGTCACCACTTTCCTGCCCGACGAGGTGCTCGACGCCCGCTACGGCTCCGGCGCCTTCCCCCTGGACTACCCCAACCCCATCGACCGCCTCAAGGGACGCAATGGCAGCGGCATCTGGCTGCACGGGCGTGACGACAACGACAAGGACAAGCAGGCCACCCTCGGCTGCGTGGCCTTCGCCAACCACGACATCCGCACCCTGCGCAAAATGATCGCCCCCCAGACGCCGGTGGTGATCACCTCCAAGGCCGACTTCGTGGACCCCGATACCTACCAGCGCGAGCGCGAACGCATCCTGGGCGTGCTGGACCGTTTTCTGCAGGCCTGGGAGAAGGGCGACTTCGAACAGCTCGACGCCCTCATCGACCCGGCCTTCCGCGGCGCCGACGGCCTGGACAAGCAGCGCTGGCTGGCGCGTAAGAAGCGCATCTTTCAGCACCAGCGGCAGCGCACCATCAAGGCCGACCACATCGTCGCCCTGCGCGAGAACCACGAGCAGGTGGTATTCGATTTCACCCAGACCTACTGTGCCGCCAACATCAACAGCCGCGGGCGCAAGCGCCTGTTCTTCCAGAAGGCCGGCGACGGCCTGCGCCTGATCTCCGAGGAATACCGCCCCCTGCCGCCGGAACCCCTGCCCCAGGAGAAGGTCCTTCCCTTCGTGAAACGCTGGCTGACCGCCTGGAACCGACGTGACCTGGACGGCTACGTGAACAGCTACGCCGAGTCCTTCCGCGACAGCAAGGGACGTGACATCCGGGCCTTCCGCGCCTTCAAGAAGATCATCTTCGCCCGCCGTCCCGACCACCGGATCAGCGCCGAGAAGCTGCGCGTGGAGCGTCTGGGCCCGACGCGCTTCAAGGTGAGCTTCGTGCAGCACTACCGCAGCGGCGAGCTGAACGACACCGGCCGCAAGACGCTGATCGTGAGCGGCTGCGGCGACCGACTCTGGATCGAACAGGAGGCCTGGAGCAGGCTATGAAGCATCTGTTGTACGGCATCCTCGCGCTGAGCCTGTGTCTGCCGGCGGCCCAGGTTCGTGCCCAGTCCACCCACAGCGTGTTCTTCGAGGGATCGGACTACGAGCTGAACATCTACCGCATCAAGGGGCGCAAGCCGGGCAAGACCCTGCTCCTGATCGGCGGCATCCAGGGCGACGAGCCGGGCGGCTACCTGTCCGCGGACATGTATTCGGACATCGCCCTGGAGAAGGGCAACCTCATCATCGTGCCGCGCGCCAACCTCAAGTCCATCCTGCTCAACAGCCGCGGGCCGGATGGCGACATGAACCGCCAGTTCCACGACAACCCCAAGCCCAATCCGATGCTCAAGGTGGTGTCCAAGCTGAAGGAGCTGATGGGCGAGGCGGACCTGTTTCTGCACCTGCACGACGGCTGGGGCTTCCACTACCCCACCTATGTGGACGAACTGCGCAACCCCAACCGCTACGGCCAGTCGCTGATCGCCGACGCCGAGGTCTTCGAATGCCGTGACGGCCGGCGCCTGAAGCTGGGCGAACTGGGGCGCCGCATCCTCGAGCGGGTGAACGCCAAGATCCCGCAGGAGAAGTATCACCTGCACTTCTTCAACACCCGCACCGACGACCCCAACACCCCCTACCCGGCGATGCGCAAGACCGCCACCTACTACGCCCTGCGCCAGCACTGCCTGCCCGCCTACGGGGTGGAGGCCTCCAAGAACCTGCCGTCGCTGGAGCTGAAGGTGCTGCACCACAACCTGGTGATCAACGAGTTCATGCACGAGCTGGGCATCGTGCCCCAGACGCCCAAGGTGCTGGTGGAGTCGCCGCGCCTGGAGTTCGTGGAGATCGACGTCAACGGCGAGCCCATGGTGGTGAAGGCCGGCGACTCCCTGACCATCAAGCCGGGCGACGCGGTGACGGTGAACAAGATCGCCGCCAACAGCCCGCGCGGCATCTTCTGCGACGTCAAGGGCCATGGCGACCTCAACGATCTGGGCAACACCTTCCGCATCGAGCGCGAGACCGACATCGTGTTCCGCAAGGAAAGCAAGATCATCGCCAAGGTGCATCTGCACGTCGGCAAGCGCCCGCGCCGCTACGTCGCCGGGCGTACCCGGGTGTTCGTGGTGGAGGTCAACGGCCATCGCCGCCTGGTGCTGCAGGACGAGACCCTGGACCTCTCCCCCAACGACACCCTGCGCCTGCTCACCAGCTTCAGCGACGGCAACAATGCGGAATCGCCCAAGCTCAATTTCAAGGGCTGGGTGCCCAAGGGCGTGCGCAACCGCGGCGACGACCGCAAGTTCACCATCGCCCTGAACGACGAGCTGCAGAAGAAATACTCGGTGGACGGCCGCGGCGAGGTCTATCCGGTGGTGGCAGAATCCAGCAGCGGCCGCAAGCTGGGCCGCTTCCTGGTGCGCATCACCCCCGAGCCGAATTGAGGCTCAGTCGCGCCGGTTGGGGCAGTCGGGCTTGACGCAGCGCCCGTAGATGATGAGGGAATGGTCCTCGATCTCGAAGCCATGCTGCTCGGCGATGGCGTGCTGGTGGCGCTCTATGGTCTCGTCCACGAACTCCTCCACCTGGCCGCACTGCTGACACACGATGTGGTCGTGGTGCGAGCCGCGGTTGAGTTCGAAGATCGCCTGCCCGCCCTCGAAGTGATGCCGCTCCACCAGCCCCGCGTCCACGAACTGGGTCAGCACCCGGTACACCGTGGCCAGGCCGATCTCCTCGTTGCGCTCCAGCAGCGCCCGGTACACGTCCTCGGCGGTCATGTGATGGCTCTCGCTGGCCTCCAGCACCTTGAGGATCTTCACCCGCGGCAGGGTGACCTTGAGACCGGCCTTCTTGATATCGACGTCTTCCACAACTCACTCCATGGTCCAGCGGGCATGTAATCCCGGAGCGGATTCGCTATGATCCGGGGATGAATCCTCCGGCAACCAATGATAACCAATCGCGTATGCGCAAGCTTCTCATTTCCCTTATTTTCCCTGCAAGCCTGCTGGTTTCCGGCTGCAGCACCATCGGCGAGGGGGCCGAAAAGCTGGGCAGCGTGACCGAGATCATTCCCCGCGCGCTGGACCGGGCCTCGTTCATCTACCGCCCCACCATCGAGCAGGGCAACGTCATCACCCAGGAGCAGGTCAACCGCCTGAAACCGGGAATGAGCCGCGAACAGGTGCGCTTCATCCTCGGCACCCCCACCCTGCAGGACGCCTTCCACGCCAACCGCTGGGACTATCCCTATACCACCGGCAAGGGCAGCCACCCGGAGGTGATCAAGCACCTGGCGGTGTTCTTCGAGGACGGCCGCCTGACCCGCATCGTGGGCGACTACCGCCCACAGCCGCCGGATGAGCAGCAGCCGGTGGAGAAACCCAAAGTGGTGAAGGTGCCCGACTGGCAGCCGGAGGAAAAGACGCTCTGGGGCAAGGCCCTGAACGCCGTAGGTCTGGACGACACCGAGGAGTGAGCCCCGCGCCAGGCGGACAGCGCTACGCAGCGCCGCCCTGCCCCCCTTCCC
>CAZVIG010000126.1:0-6467 GCA_964627395.1 uncultured Sedimenticola sp. | reverse complement strand
GGCTGGCGCGCCAGCCGACCCAGGGCGGCGAGGGCGTTCTGGGCATGGCGCAGCAGCCAGGTGAGGGGATTGCGGTCGCGGCGGAAGCCGGGTCCCCGGTTGCGGCGTCGGCGCGGCTTCATGGGCGCGGCCCCGTGTCGTGCAGGACGCGCCCCTCGCGGAGCTGGACGATCCGCCGGCCCAGGCGGCTCACCAGGTCCACGTCGTGGGTGGCGATGAGCATGGTCACGCCCACTTGGTTGAAGTCGAGGAACAACTGCATGATCTCGCGCGACAGCTCGGGGTCGAGGTTGCCGGTGGGCTCGTCGGCGAGCAGCACCGGCGGCTTGCTCACCAGGGCGCGCGCAATGCCCACCCGCTGCTGCTCGCCGCCGGACAGCCCGATCGGCTGGGCGCGCTCCTTGCCCAGCAGGCCCACCTTGTCGAGGGCGGCGCGCACCCGGCGCCGGATCTCCTGGTGTCCCATGCCCGCCACCACCAGGGGCAGGGCGACGTTGTCGAACACGGTGCGGTCGTGCAGCAGGCGGTGGTCCTGGAAGATCATGCCCACCTCGCGCCGGTGGTAGGGCACGTCACGTTCCTTGAGATGGTTGAGGTTGCGCTCGTTGACCCAGACCTGGCCGCGGCTGGCCCGCTCCAGGAGGCCGATCAGCTTCAGCAGGGTGCTCTTGCCGGCGCCGGAGTGGCCGGTGACGAACACCAGCTCGCCCGGCTGCACCTCGAGGCTGACGCCGGCCAGGCCCTCGTGTCCGGTGGGATAGCGCTTGGCGACGTTGTCGAAACGGATCATCGAATGCCGCTCATTCGGCGAACAGGGCCTCCACGAATTCCTGGGCGTCGAAGGGCCGCAGGTCCTCGATGCCCTCGCCCACGCCGATGAAGCGGATCGGCACCTTCAGACGGTCGGCAATGGCGAACACGATGCCGCCCTTGGCGGTGCCGTCCAGCTTGGTGAGGGTGATCCCGGTCAGCGGAATCGCCTCGTTGAACTGCAACGCCTGGTTGAGGGCGTTCTGGCCGGTGCCGGCGTCCACCACCAGCATCACCTCGTGGGGGGCGTCGGGGTCCAGCTTCTTCATGACGCGCGCGATCTTGGCCAGCTCCTCCATGAGGTTGGACTTGGTGTGCAGGCGCCCGGCGGTGTCGGCGATGAGCACGTCCATGCCGCGCGCCTGGGCCGCCTGCAGGGCGTCGTAGATCACCGAGGCGGCGTCCGCGCCGCTGGCCTGGGCGATCACCGGGATCTCGTTGCGCCGCCCCCATTCCTGGAGCTGTTCCACCGCCGCGGCGCGGAAGGTGTCGCCGGCGGCCAGCATCACCTTCTGGCCCTCGTCCTTGAGGCGGCGCGCCAGCTTGCCGATGGTGGTGGTCTTGCCGGCGCCGTTGATGCCCACCATGAGGATCACCTGGGGACGGCCCTCGGCGGGCTGCTTCACCGGGCGTTCGGCCTGCTCCAGGATGCCGGTGAGCAGGTCCTGCAACACCTGACGCAGCGCCTGCGGGTCGGACAGCTCGCGGCGCGCCACCCGCGCGGTCAGCTCGTCGATGATACGGCGCGTGGTGTCCACCCCGACGTCGGCGGTCAGCAGCAGGGTCTCCAGCTCCTCCAGCAGTTCGTCGTCGATCTGCTTGCGGCCCAGTAGCAGGCTGGCCAGGCCGTCGCCCAGGGTGGCGCGGGTGCGCGACAGCCGCTCCCGCAGGCGGGCCATCAGGCCCGGGCGGGGCGTCTCCTGTGTCTCGGGGGTGGTCTTCTTTCTGCCGAATCCGAACATCTCTCGTTTCCATCGTCGCGGGAACCGGCGGCTCCCGCCCGGGTCTGAGGGCCGGGGAATGCCCTTGCAGTCGGGGGCGGCCCTTGGAAGAATGCCGGGGCCGCCGCCCCGCCGCTTCCGCATCCTACACCAGCGGCCGTTTCAGGAGTAACCGTACGCCATGATGCAACGACTCTTTCTCGCCTGCCTGCTGGCCCTGGCGTCGCTGTCCGCCGCGGCGGCGCCCGCCGCCTCGCCGGTACACGAATACCGGCTGGACAACGGCATGAAGGTGATCGTCAAGGAGGATCACCGCGCGCCGGTGTTCGTCAGCCAGGTCTGGTACAAGATCGGCAGCAGCTACGAGGAGGCGGGCCGCACCGGCCTCTCGCACCTGCTGGAGCACATGATGTTCAAGGGCACCCGGGCCCACGGTCCCGGCGAGTTCTCGCGCATCGTGGCCGAGCTGGGCGGTACCGAGAACGCCTTCACCGGGCGCGACTACACCGCCTATTTCGAAACCCTTTCGGTGCAGCACCTGGAGCGCGCCCTGGAGCTGGAGGCGGACCGGATGCGCAATCTGGTGTTCGACGAGAAGGAATTTCAGAAGGAACGGGCGGTGGTGATGGAGGAGCGGCGGATGCGCACCGACGACAGCCCCACCGGCCTCACCTACGAGCAGTTGATGGCGGTGGGTTGGCGCGCCTCGCCCTACCAGAACCCGGTGATCGGCTGGATGGACGACCTCGAACACATGAAGAAGGCCGACCTGAAACGCTGGTACGACATGTGGTACCAGCCCAACAACGCCACCCTGGTGGTGGTCGGCGACGTGGACCCGCAGCAGGTGCTGGCGCTGGCGAAGAAGCACTTCGGTCCCATCCCCGCCGGCGCGGTGCCCGAGCCGCGCCAGCCGGTGGAGCCCAAGCAGCGCGGCATCACCCGGGTGGTGGTGAAGGCGCCCGCCAAGCAGCCCTATCTGATCATGGGCTTCAAGACCCCGGTGGTGGGGCGCGCGGACGAGGAATGGGAACCCTATGCCCTGGCGGTGGCCGCCGCGGTGCTGGACGGCGGGGCCAGCGCGCGCCTGGCGCGCGAGCTGGTACGGCGGCAGAAGATCGCCGCCTCGGCGGGGGCCTCCTACGACGTCTATTCTCGCCTGCCGAGCATGTTCCTGTTCGACGGCAGCCCCACCGAGGGGCATACCACCGAGGAGGTGGAGCAGGCCCTGCGGCGCGAGATCCGGCGTCTCCAGGAGGCGCCCATCAGCGCCGAGGAGCTGCAGCGGGTGGTCACCCAGGCGGTGGCGGACAAGGTGTACCAGGCCGACTCCATCTTCTACCAGGCGATGCAGATCGGCATGCTCGAGACCATCGGTCTCGACTGGCGGCTGCTGGATCAGGAGATCGCGCGCCTGCGCGCCGTCACCCCCGAGCAGGTGCAGGCGGTGGCGCGCAAATACCTGGTGGAGGACAACCTGACGGTGGCCACCCTGGTGCCGCAGCCGGTGCGCAAGGGTGAACGAGCCGGCCGGGCGGTGCCCGTGACCAAGGGGGTGATGCATGGCGACTGAGATTTTGAAACGCGCCCTGGCGCTCGGCCTGCTGTTGCTGGTGGGCGCGGCGGCCGCCACGCCCAAGATCCAGTCCTGGACCACCAGCAAGGGGGCGCGGGTGCTGTTCGTGGAGACCCACGCCCTGCCGATGCTGGACGTGCGGGTAGTGTTCGACGCGGGCGGCGCACGCGACGGCGAGCATCCGGGGCTGGCGGCCTTCACCAACGGCCTGCTCACCGAGGGCGCCGGCGACTGGGACGCGGACGCCCTGGCGGCACGTCTCGAGAACCGCGGCATCAATATGGGCTCCGGCTCGCTGCGCGACATGGCCTGGGTGTCGGTACGCACCCTCAGCGAGGCACCCACCCGCGAGGTGGCCATCGACACCCTGGCCAAGGTGTTGGCCGCGCCGCGCTTCGACCCGGACGCGGTCGAGCGGGTGCGCGAGCAGATGCTGGTGGCACGCCGCCAGGCGCTGCAGAAACCGGGCACCGTCGCCTTCGAACGCTTCTACCGGACCCTTTATGGCGACCATCCCTATGCCCATCCGCCGGGCGGCACCGAGCAGTCGCTGCCCAAGATCGCGCGCAGCCAGTTGGTGGCCTTCCATCGTCGCTACTACGTGGGCGCCAATGCGGTGATCGCCATGGTGGGGGACCTGGACCGCAAGACCGCGGAGGCGGTGGCGGAGCGGATCACCGCCGGCCTGCCCAAGGGGCGTCATGCCCCCCCGCTGCCGCAGCCCGAGCCGGTCAAGGGCGGCGAGCTGCGCGAGGTCTTTCCCTCCTCCCAGACCCACATCCTGGTGGGGCAGCTCGGCATCCGCCGCGGCGACCCCGACTACTTCCCGCTGTATGTGGGCAACCATGTGTTGGGCGGCAGTTCTCTGGTGTCGCTGCTGGGCGAGGAGGTGCGCAACAAGCGCGGCCTGTCCTACAGCGTGTACAGCTACTTCAGCGCGATGCGCGCTCCCGGCCCCTTCGTGATGGCGGCCCAGACCCGCAACGACAAGGCTGGCGAGACCCTGGAGGTGATGCGCGAGACCCTGCGCCGCTTCGTCCAGGAGGGCCCCACCCAGGCGCAGCTCGATGCGGCCAAGAAGAACCTGGTGGGCGGCTTCCCGCTGCAGATCTCCAACAACGGCAAGATCGTCCAGTACCTGGCGATGATCGGCTTCTACGATCTGCCCCTGGACTGGCTGGAGATCGTCCCCAAGCGCATCGCCGAGGTCACCCTGGCGGACGTGCGCGACGCCTTCCTGAGGCGTGTCGATCCGGCACGCAACATCAGCGTCGTGGTGGGCGGCAAGGCCGAGTGAGCCGCGCGCGCAACCAGGTGCGCATCATCGGCGGCGAGCACCGGGGGCGCCGCCTGCACTTTCCCGACGGGCGCGGCCTGCGCCCCACCGCCGACCGGGTGCGCGAGACCCTGTTCAACTGGCTCCAGGGGCGGGTGGCCGGCGCGCGGGTGCTGGACCTGTTCGCCGGCAGCGGCGCCCTGGGGCTGGAGGCGCTCTCCCGCGGCGCCGCGCAGGCGGTATTCGTGGAACGCGCCGCGCCCGCGGTGCGCGCCCTGCGCGAGAACCTGCGCCTGCTGGGGCTGGCGGACCGTGCCCAGGTGGTGCAGGGCGAGGCGCGACGTTACCTCGCAGGGGCGAGCGGCCCCTTCGACCTGGTGTTCCTGGACCCGCCCTTCGCCGACGACCTGCTCGCCGCCAGCGCCGAGGCTCTGTCGGTGGGCGGCCTGCTCGCACCCGGCGCCTGGATCTACCTGGAACAGGACGCCCACCGCGACTGGCCGACCCTGCCCGCGGACTGGCAGCCGCGGCGCGAGGGACGGGCCGGCCAGGCCGCCTTCCGCTTGATGCAACGCAATGACTGAGTTCTGTCGCTTCGGCTAGAATGGCCTGCCCATACCGGCAGGAGCGGGCATTTGCACAACATCGCCGTCTATCCCGGCACCTTCGACCCGGTGACCAACGGGCACACCGACCTGGTGGGACGGGCCGCCCGTCTGTTCGACGAGGTGGTGGTGGCGGTGGCGCGGGACACCAGCAAGCGTCCCGTGTGCGACATCGACCAGCGGGTGGAGCTGGCGCGCATGGTGCTGCGCGACTTGCCCAACGTGCGGGTCGAACCCTTCTCGGGCCTGCTGGTCGAATATTGTCGGCAGATCGGCGCCAACCTGGTGATCCGGGGGCTGCGCGCGGTCTCCGACTTCGAGTACGAGTTCCAGCTCGCGGGCATGAATCGGCGGCTGGCGCCGGAGATCGAGACCATCTTTCTCACCCCGGCCGAGCAGTACGCCTTCATTTCCTCGACCTTGGTGCGGGAGATCGTCGCACTCGGCGGGGATGTGTCAGAATTCGTGCATCCCGAGGTGCAGCGGGTGCTGCAGGCCAAGCACTGCGGCTAGCCAGATTTCAACGAGTAGTTCAGGAGTGGTCCCATGGCCTTGATGATTACAGACGAGTGCATCAACTGCGATGTGTGTGAACCGGAATGCCCGAACGGGGCCATTTCCCAGGGCGACGAGATCTATGTGATCGACCCGGACCTGTGCACCGAGTGCGTCGGGCACTACGAGACCTCGCAATGCGTGGAGGTCTGCCCGGTGGACTGCATCCCGAAGGATCCCGATCACGAGGAGACCCGCGAGGAGCTGATGGCCAAGTACGAGCGCATCACCGCCGCAGCCGGCTGATCGTGTTTCGCCTTCTGTGCCGCGAGATGGCCCCGCTCCGGGGCCTTCTTGCGTTCTGGCTGCTGCTCGGGACCGCCCTGGCGGAATCGCCGCCCGCGCCCCTGCCCCCCGCCCCGGCGGTGGCCAGCGCCCATCCCGAGGCCACCGCCGCCGGTGCCGCGGTGCTGGAGCTGGGCGGCAACGCCTTCGACGCCGCGGTGGCGGTGAGCGCCGCGCTGGCGGTGGTCGAGCCTTACAGCTCCGGCCTCGGCGGGGGCGGCTTCTGGCTGCTGCACCGCTTCCGTTATAGCCAGGACCTGATGATCGACGGCCGCGAGCGCGCCCCGCTGCGCGCCCGCCGCGACCTCTACCTGGACGAACAGGGCGAGCCCATCCCCCGCGCCAGCATCGACGGCCCCCTGGCCGCCGGCATCCCCGGCGAGCCGGCGGCCCTGGTGCACATCGCGCGCCATTACGGC
>CAZVIG010000125.1:0-6504 GCA_964627395.1 uncultured Sedimenticola sp. | reverse complement strand
GCCGACATGAGAAAACCCGGCCTCAGAGGTCGTCGAAGCCCGCCTTGCGGAACCACTCCCTGGCCTTCTCCTCGTCGCGCGGCACCCCGTTCCCCTCGCGGTACATCATGCCCAGGGTGGTCATGGCGCCCTGCAGGCCCTGTTCGGCGGCCTTCTCGAACCACTCCACCGCCTTCTCGGGATTCTGCTCCACGCACTCGCCCTGCATGTACATGAAGCCCAGCCCGTGCTGCGCCAGCCCCAGGCCCGCCTCGGCGGCCGCCTTCATGTACTTGTAGGCGAGCAGCTCGTTCTCCACCATGCCCAGGCCGTTCTGCGCCATGATGGCCATGCGGTACTGGGCCTCCGGGTTGCCGGCCTCGGCCAGCGGTCCCAGCAGGCTGGCGGCGGTATTGAAGTGCTTGGCCTCGAAGGCGGCGATGCCGCTGCTCAGATCCATGTCCAGGAGGCCTTCTTTCTTGTCTTCGCTCATCGTCTTCTGATCCTGTCGTCGGGCCGGTAGTCCGCCGGCCGTATTGCCACGGTATTGTGCACCTGCACGCAGAGCCGCTCGCGCGCGTCGTAGAAGCCGAACTCGAAGCTCGGCGTGGCCCGACCGCGTCGCGCCAGTTCGTCCCGTATCGCCGCCTCCTGCGCCGCATCGAGGTCGAAACGCAGCTCCAGGTCGCTGCGCCCCTCGCGCCGGAAGTCCAGCGTCATGGCCCGCGTCCATACCTGATGCCCGGGAAAGACCCGGTTGCAGACCAGCGCCGGGATCGGATCGGCCAGCATGGCGATGGCGCCGCCGAACATGCCGCCGCCGGGATTGCGGTTGAAGGCGGTCAGCGGCAGCCGGATGCGCACCCGCCGCCAGCCGTTCTCCAGCGCCAGCACCCGGATCGACAGCGCGCGAAACGGCGGATACAGCGCCAGCCGCCTCTCGGGCCCGATGCCGGGCAGAAGACGTAGCCAGGACGGGATCTTCATACGCTATCACCCCCGCGGACAGCCCAGACCGCGATCTTTGCAAGGTTGGCCTTTCACCATTCGGCGCAGGGAGAGCGCGCGGCGAGGCTCTGCTATTCTGCCCTCTGGTTCCGCACTGCCAACATTACCGTTCCATGCAGACCGATCTGGCCGACTTCATCCGCGACACCCCTGCCGGCCGCGAGGCCGAGCGTATCCTGCGCGCCTGCGTGCACTGCGGCTTCTGTACCGCCACCTGCCCCACCTACCAGCTCCTGGGCGACGAACTGGACGGTCCCCGCGGGCGCATCTACCAGATCAAGGGGGTGCTGGAGGGCGAGCCCGCCACCCCGAAGATCCGCCGCCACCTGGACCGCTGCCTGGTGTGCCGCGCCTGCGAAACCACCTGCCCCTCCGGCGTGGACTACCACCACCTTTTGGACATCGGCCGCGAGACGGTGGAACGGGAATGCCCGCGCCCCCTGCCGCAACGCCTGGGACGCCGCGCCCTCGTCTGGGCACTGGGCGACCGGCGCCGCTTCGCCCCCCTGCTGGGGCTGGCGCGCCTCGCCCGTCCCCTACTGCCACGTGGCCTGCGCGCCAAGGTCCCCCCGCGCCCCGCGCCACTGCCGCCACCGCCCGCCACCGCCCAGCGGCGGATGCTGATGCTGGAAGGCTGCGTGCAGCCGGCGCTGGCACCGCAGATCGACCAGGCCCTGGCGCTGCTGCTCGGGCGCCTCGGCATCGCCTTGGAAACGGTGCCGAACGCCGGCTGCTGCGGCGCCCTACACCATCATCTGGGAGAAACCGAGCAGGCGCGCACCCTGGCGCGGCGCAACATCGACGCCTGGCTGTCGGGCCTGGAAGCAGGCGCCGAGGTCCTGCTGGCGAGCGCCAGCGGCTGCGCCGCCCATCTGCTCGACTATCCGCACCTGCTGGCGGACGACCCGCAGTATGCGGAGCGGGCGCGCCGCCTCGCGGACCGGGTGCGCGACCCGGTGCAGGTACTGGCGGCGGAGGATCTCGACGCCCTGGGCCTGCAGCCGCGCGACGAACGCATCGCGGTGCACATCCCCTGCAGCCAGCAGCACGGCCTGGGACTGAAGACCGAGGTGTCGGCCCTGTTGCGAGGCCTGGGCTACCATCTGGCGCAGACCACCGAGGATCACCTCTGCTGCGGCTCGGCCGGCACCTACTCGATCACCCAGCCCGGGATCTCGATGCGCCTGCGCGAACGCAAGCTGCGCGCCCTGGGCGTGGACCGGCCGGCGCGCATCGTGACCGCCAACATCGGCTGTCTGGGACAGCTCCAGGATTCCGACGGGGTGCCGGTGGAGCATTGGCTCAATCTGCTGGCGGCGGATCTCCCAGCGCCTCCTGGATCCAGTCCCGCCACTCCCTGAACAGGGCCTCGTGGGTCGCCGCCATGGCGATGCGCGGCTGCAGCACCGGACGCTCCACCGGCCGCCCGGCGAAATCCTCGTACAGCCCGCCGCTGCCGCCCGCCTCTTGCAGCACCAGGCTGCCCGCGGCGTAGTCCCACAGCTTCTGGGCACCGTGCAAATAGACCTGCACCCGTCCCGCCGCCAGCCAGCACCAGTCCAGGGCCACCGAACCGAAACTGCGCTGCGAATGGTAGGGCGCGGCCTTGGCCAGCGGCAGGATCAGCCGCTCCGGCAGGCGCTTCAGATCCACCATCGCCATAGCGCGTGCCAGCCGGCGATCCGCATCCTGCAGCCGCAGCGGCTCGCCGTTCAGCCAGGCACCCTGGCCACGCAGCGCCGAGAAGGACTCGCCGCGCACTGGGTCCAGCACCACCCCCGCCTCCACCCGGCCGCCGGAGAGCAACGCCAGAGAGACGCCGAAGAAAGGGATGCCCGAGGCATAGTTGGAGGTGCCGTCGAGCGGGTCCAGCACCCACAAGTGAGTATCGCAATCGGGCATCAGGCACGACTGGCGGTCATCGCTCATCTCCTCGCCCAGCACCGCCACCTCCGGCCAGCGCGCCTGAAGCTCCGCCAGCAGCCGCGCCTGCATCGCCAGATCGGCATCGGTCACCAGACTGCCGTCCGCTTTGGTCCGAGCCTCCACATGCTCGAAACGCGGCAACAGCTCCTGGCGTGCGGCATCGCGCAACAGATGTTCGATGGTTCTAAGCGCTTCGATATCCATGGGTCGGGCTCCGGCGCGGCAACATAGCACGTCTGCCATCTGCTTGCCCTGCCGGACCCCGGCAAAGGGCTCATCCCCATGGGGTCCACCGCCAATCAGCCACCCGGCGCTCTGCTGCGACCATAGCCGAACAGGGCCAGCAGCCCGGAGCCGTAGAGCCAGAAGGCCGGCGGAAGCGGAACGGCGGAAACCCGGGCACCGCGTACCGCGATCCCGAAAAGGCTGGCCCCCGAGTCATAGAATCCCTGACTGCCCAGCGCCATCTGAAACGCCCATGCCGCATAGCTGCCGGTGGGTCCCATCCAGTAGTAGCCGTTGACCAGACGGTCGAACTCCGAAGCGTTGAGTTCGTCGGCCGTCACAACGGTATTGCCCCTGTCCGGATAGCTCTGCAGACCCAGCTCACCATAGTAGAGATGGCCCATTTCCGAGCTGGTCTGGTAATAGCCGTCGCTGGGATTCGCACCAACGGTCGGGAGGCGCCAGCTAGCGTCGACCCAGGTCAGCCTGTATCGGGGATCGACCTCGTATGTAGTGATGGCCGAACCGAGTCCCGCAGCCCAACTGTTGTGGGTCAGCCAATGTTTGGGTTCCCGCGTGTAGTCCAGCCATACCACCGGCCCCGCAGGGGCGTCGTCATCGTAGATCAGCTTATAGTCGACACCGAGGTAGTCGGCCGTACCGATGGTCGTGAGCGCCGCATGGGCACTGCCTGCCGCCATCGACACGCTCAGGGCGATGCCCGCCAAGGATTGCTTCATCATGGTCATGATCCCCCAGTTCCATTCCTGGTTTCACTGTCACAAAGGGTGCCCAAACGGCGGAACGGGTCGGATTCCCTTACCCCTCACCCCGCTCGCAACGTCCGGGCCGGAGAAATTCACCCACCCCTGGAGCGACGCTGCAGAAGGCCCATCCCGAGCATCGCTGAGCCGAACAGCCACACCGTGGTGGGAAGGGGAACCGGAGTGACGCTCAGATCCAGGGCGGAGAAGAAGCCAGCCGCCGCCTCGTTGTCCCCAATGTCGCCGCTCAGATCGAGGAAGGCATTCACCCCCATGTGTACACCTACGATATCCCCGATCGAGGCGGTGAAGGTGCCATATACGCCCCCGCCGCTGGTGTTGTCGAAGCCATCTCCATCGGCAATGGCGATGGCGTCGTGCCGCCACACCCAGTTGACCGGAGGTTCAGCCGCGGGGTCGCCACCGTTGAGCGTGATACCGAAGGGGGTTTCGTAACCGAAGCCATAGCCTCCGTTCAGATAGGCAGTCGCCGAAGAATCGGAATATCCGTTCGCGCTCCAGTTCCAGCTCACGCTCACCGGCGTGCCTATGGCTTCGCCGTCGTCGGGCAGTAACTGGAGCAGCAGGCCCGTGGTGACTCCAGGCCTCGTCGTATTCACGCCCGAATAGCCCCATGCTTGCCCATCATCCAGCCTCGACGTGCCGCCTACCCAGGCGGACATGTCGAGCATGGTGTCTGCCCCAAATACCATAGCGAAACCGTGGGAGTCCGTATCGGCGGTTACATTCGGACTGTCCTCGGGACCGACGAAAGCAGCCTGGCCGCTCATAACGGTATCGGTACCCCACTGCGAGACAGGTCCCGGCGTGCTGGACTGCCCTACACCACTGGCACCGGCATCCGACTGCGAAAACAGTCCACCATCGAGGTACTGAAAATAGGCGGCATGCGAGACGTGCCCGAAGCCAAGGACGGCCGCTGCCACCGGGCCGACGAGACGAGACCTCTTCATGGAACTTCCTCCTTCTGCTATGAGGGTCCGGCGTCGGACACTCTTGCCGCGGCTGGGACAGTATTCCGGACATACCGCCGGGAGCGAGCCCAAAACCTCCCTGAACAGCTGTTGCAGGACCGTACAACGCCTTTCACCTTAGGCCTACGCAACGGCCGTGCCAGACACCGTGAAAATTAATCTGGATCAGCAGGTCGTCTTGAGGGAATAAGGCGGTGCAAGACAGGGAGGTGAGACGAAAAATGGCACCGCTAAGGATCGACATAATCGGGTTTTCGCGGGGACGCGAAACATCGTTTTTGTCGCCCCGACACACCGACGCCATAAAGGTAGACGTGAGGCCTGTCCCCCAGAACATGGCTTCGTGCATCCGGCCATGATGCTTTCGCAAATGATGTAAAAATTCCTGACACGTAGCCGGGCAAACAGGCGAAACCAGGCCGCCTGGTATGCTGTTTTCGCCCCCTCATTGCTGGCCGTGGGAAAAATGTTTGACGAAGATCAATAAACCCGAACCATTCCGGCAGATCGGATGTAAAATTTCTGGAAACATGAAGAACCAGATTCCCAAATGAACATCGACCTCCGGCTGTTCAAAAATTGGAATACGATTACCGATCCCGGCCGACAATCACAATAAAACACACGACGATGGGCGCTACGACGGCTGCTTGGTGTGGCGGCGCCCGATGCCTGCCATAGCCACGATACCGCTCATCATCAGCCAGACGGCAGGCGGCACGGGCACCGTACTCAGATGCAGATAGGGCCCGAGGCTGATGCCGGTAGTCTCGTCCAGCTTCTCCAGGCTGGTGAAACTGTATCCTCCAATAACACCGCCGGCCTCATAGCCTTGGAACAGCAGGGTGCCCGCACCACTCTGAAGTGCAGCCTTCACCGCATCGGTAAAGTCGTAGCCATGCCAGCCGGTCGCACCAGCGGTGATCGCGTGTTTGGTGTCCCCATAGCCATCGACCATGATGAAGGCGAACGGTGTGGCCCCGTAGCGGGTAAAGGCCTCGGTAAGATTGAGTCTCAATTCCACACTCTGGATGTCATCGACGGATAGGAAAGCGCCCAACCCTGACAGGTCGAAATAGACCAAGGCGCTCTCCCTGGCCTTGGCCGTTGGAACACGGTCATAACCGACATGGACTTCCTCTCCGGTCCAGTTGGTTCCGATATATCCACCACTGATACTGTTGCGAACCTCGTAACCGTCCTTTACGGTCAGCAGATCCACGGTGGCTGCCGGAGCAGCTACGTGCGCCATCAATGCGAAGACAAGAACATAAACAGGGGTGAGGTACTTCATGACATATTCCTCGTACGGAATGACTGCACTCACAAAAGATGAAGCAAATTTCGTACCTTCTCCCGCACCCGCAACAAGGTCAGGCCCTTGGCTCCTGCCCGCGTTGGTATATGTAAAAAAACCTGACGATTTCCCCCCTCCATCTGGCGACCTGCACCTGCTTATTCTGTCGCATCAGATCCGGGCGCCGTGTTCCATTCGCTGCATGGGTTCAACGATATCGACAAGGCTCCGTAACCAGTGACAGTAGAGCCTGCCGTTCTGCCTGGAAACGACAGGCCACTCCCTCCCACGGGCACTGCATTCGACCGTT
>CAZVIG010000124.1:1187-6512 GCA_964627395.1 uncultured Sedimenticola sp. | reverse complement strand
GGAGGGGGAGCGCCTCCCGTCGGGCCTGAAGGCCCTCCCAGAGCCACCTTCGACAGACGGCTGTCGATCAGGCCCGCTGGGCCACCAGCCAGGCGATGTCGCGCAGGCCCTTGGAGAGATCGCCGATACGGGCATGCTCGCGGTAGTCGATCACCCGCAGGCCATCGAACAACCGCAGCAACTCGTTGGGCGCCAGCCGGAAGGCGGGGTTGGATGGACCCTCGGTGCCCACCGCCTCGCGCACGAAGGTCTCGTAGAACAGCAGGCCGCCGGGGCGCAGCGCCGCGGCGATCGCAGGCGCCAGCTCACGCTGCAGAAAATAGCTCACCGTGATGACATCGAACCGTTCCTGCTCGGGCGGCGCGGCCTCCACGTCACGCACCTCGGCCTGGATCGCCAGGCCCCGCTGTGCGGCACGCCGCTGCAGATCCTCGATGGCCGCAGGCGCGAAGTCCCAGGCGGTGACGGCCAGCCCCCGTCCGGCCATCAGCAGCGCATTGCCGCCACGCCCGCAGGCGAGATCCAGCGCCCGGCCCTTCTCAGGCAGCAAAAAATCCAATTCCTGCAGTACCCGGGCGGGGCGGGGCTCGCCCTCGGCCTCCAGATGGCGAAGCTGCCAGCGCTGGCGACGGTCGTTTTCATCATTCATTGGATGTCCACCACTTGTTGTTCGGTAGGGTGAGGTGCCCACTACGAGGCCGCCGCTGGACCATTCGTTTCCAGCCAATACGCCGAACCCGGAGCCACCCGGTCACCTGCTTTGGTGGGTTTCGTTTCATTCAACCCGCGCTCAGGGTCCTGTCACTCTCGTATGGATGGATTGAATGGAACGAGACTTGCCTGAACGATGCACAGGCGGTCTGCCGATCCACCTGAGGACCTTGGCGGCGCTCGGCGCATACTACGACATCCTCCGGGATAGAAGAGACTTCCCTCCTTCCACCCGAGGTAAAAGGTTGTGACAAGGAAGCCGGAGCGGACCGCTCCCACGGGCGGAAAAAACCACCCGGGGAGCGAAAGCCCGCCTCAGTTCGCCGCCTTCTTCAGCTTCCAGGCCAGCGAGAAGGCGGTGATGGCATACACCAACGCCCAGGCGCCGATCAGGATGCCCATGGCCCAGATGCCGGCCAGGGGGTTCCACAGGAGCACCACCGGTACCAGGGCGCCGAGCAGCACCGAGAGCAGGCCGCCCAGGCCGAGCAGCCACTCGCCCTTGATTTCCTTGCGCAGGCGCACCGCGGCCACCACCTGGAACACCCCGGTCCAGATGGACCAGACCGCCAGCATGCCCCACAGGAAGGCGGTGAGCGCCACCGTGGCCAGCATCGGCACCAGGAACACGGCGACACCGGCGACGATGCCCAGCAGCCCGCTGGCCACCAGGCCGGCCCAGCGCTCACCCTTGCGGATGCGCCGCACGCCCGCGGCCAGCGCGAGAGCGCCGTCCACCAGCATGTAGGCACCCACCACATAGGTCATGCCCAGCACCGCGGACTCCGGCAGGAAGGCGGCGATCAGCGCGAGCGCCAGGGCCAGTACGCCGCGCAGGGCGAACAGCCACCAGTTGCCGGACAGGGTGGTGGCATTCTGCGGTTCGTTACCCGCATCGGATACGGAGGTTTCGGTCGTCATGGTCGTTTCCTTGTGATTCGATGAAAGACAGCGACAGCCTCGCGGCTGCCGACCCTGGCACCCAGATGCGGCGGAATTTCATCGTTTCAAGGCCAGTCGGTGCGCGCTGCTTTACATCGATCCAAGTCGATATATAATGTATCGACCTATATCTATATATCTGCCTTCAGATATGACGCCCGAGACCCTGTTCAAGGCCCTCTCCGATCCCACCCGCCTGCGCTGCGTACTGCTGCTGGCGCAGCAGCCGGAGCTGTGCGTGTGCGACCTGACCCATGCCCTGGCGCTGCCTCAGCCCAAGGTGTCGCACCACCTGGGCAATCTGCGCAAGGCGGGGCTGGTGCTGGATCGCAAACAGGGGCTCTGGTGCTTCTACCGCCTGCACCCGCAACTGCCGGACTGGGTGCGCGAGGTGATCGAGACGACCCGGCGCGGTGCCGCCGGCCAGCCACCCTTCGTCGAAGACCTGGCGCGGCTGGACGAGACTGCCCGCCAGGCGTCTTCATGCTGCTGAATACCGCCCTCCAAAGGAGACACCCCGCCATGCGAACCCATAGCCGCTTGCGTCCGTTCTGGTCTGCCCTGTTGTTGCTGATGCTCCCGCTGTTGGCGCAGGCCGCGCCCGACTTCTTCGTCGACAGCGACTGGCTGGACGAGCACAAAGACGATCCGAACCTGGTGATTCTGGAGGTCCGTTACTACCCGCACCGCTACTACACCGTGGGCCATATCCCGGGTGCAGTGCAGGTGCAGCGGTTCAAGGACCTGGGCGACAACTTCGCCAACCCACTGATGCGCTTTCCCTCGCGCGAAGCCTTTCAGAAGACCTTGCGCCGCTGGGGGGTGAACGACGACTCGACCCTCGTGCTCTATGACGATTCCAATACCGCCCTGCTCTCGCGCCTCTACTATCTGCTCGAGCTGTATGGCTTCAACATGAAACAGGTCAAGGTGCTCGATGGGGGCGCGGTGGAATGGTCCGCCTTCTACGACATGAGCAAGGAACCGGTGACCCCGAAGCCCGGCAAGGTCACTCTCAAGCCCGCCAACAAGAAGCTGTATGTCGAATGGACCGACGTCTATGACGACGTGGTCTCGCGCCGCGACCCCAATATCGTGCTGCTGGATGCCCGCCCGCACGACATGTACACCGGCAAGGTGATCAAGCACGCCATCATGGGCGGCCATATCCCCGGCGCCATCAATGTGGTGAGCCTCGACGGCACCAGCGCCCAGCATTGGAAATCGGACGAGGAGCTGCGCGAACTCTACGCCCCGGTGGACCTGAACAAGACCATCTATGTCTATTGCCACGACGGTTTTCGCATGAGCCTGGCCTATATGCACCTGAAATACCTGGGTGCCCGGGACGTTCGCCTGTACAACGGCGGCTGGTCGCACTGGGGCAACCGGCTGACCCTGCCGGCGGTCGAGGGTGAGAAGCCCTATGCAGGCGACTATGAACTCTGAGGTCCGCCGCTGGCTGCCATTCGGAACACCCGCATGAACCGGAACTGCATCGTGGATGCCTGGCGGAGTTACGAGCCCGAGCTGCGCGGCTTCGTCACCCGCCAGCTGGGCGACCCGACGGCCGCAGAAGATCTGCTGCAGGACGCCTTCCTCAGGGCCATCGCCGAGGGTGCCGGTTTCTGCCGCCTGGAGAATCCCCGCGCCTGGCTGTTCCGGGTCACGCGCAACCTGCTGGTGGACCATTACCGTCGCCAGAAACAGACCGTCGATCTGGACGAAGAGCCGCCGGCGCCGGTGACCGAGATCGCGGCGGTGGATTCCCTGGCGGAGTGCCTGCCCCGCGCCCTGCGGGATCTCGATCCAGCCGACCGCGAGGCGATCGAGCTTTGCGACCTGGAGGGCATGAAACAGGCCGACTATGCCCGCGCCAAGGGCATCTCCCTGCCGGGCGCCAAGTCGCGGGTGCAACGGGCGCGCCGCCGCCTGAAGGAGGCGCTGCAGGCCCGCTGCCAGATCCGTTACGACGAGTCGGGCACCATTTGCTGCTATACCCCCAAAACGACGACCCAGGAGCCTTGACCATGGACCAGCAGACCACCTCCTTCGCCCAGCGGCTGGACGGCTACTTCAAGGGCATCCTCGGCTGGGACGACCTGGATGCCCTGTGGGAGCGCATCCAGCAATCCGGCCAAGCCTGGTATCTCTACCAGGTGGGTTCCGAACTGCCCGAGCTGCCACTGAAGGGCGACAGCCTGAAACATGCGTTGCAGGAACTGGACGCCCTGCTCCATGCGGACCACGACCACGACTACTGCGGCATCGTGTACGCCGACGACCCGGAACACCCGACCCTGGTGAAGGTGTACGACCCGAACAACCTGGGCTCCTCCTGCGGAAGCTGCGGCTATCGGATACCGCCCCGCTGGATCCTCAGCCTGCAGAAACCGGAACGGATCGAGGACGAGGCCCCAATACCCAACAACCGCAAGCGCTGGTGGGCAAGGCTGTTCGGATAACGGCCCTACCCGGCGTCGCCCGTCGGGCCTGAAGGCCCTCTCACAGGGCCGCAGGATCGGCGGCGACCAGTTTGCAGGACGGCTGCATCCTTTTCCGCCTGTCTGCGTCTACTGAGCAAATCGACCACCCCAGAGGAATGCGAGATGAACACCTCGACTGAAGCCATCAAGCCCCAGCCGTCCAGCCTCGCCCCATGGCTGATCGGCCTGCCCCTGGCAGCCCTAGTCTGGTTCCTGGCCTACTGGCACCTGGAGGATTTCGCCGACTGGGTGATCGACCTGTTCGGCCTCACCCGCGATACCCGCTTGGGCGAGGCGGTGCATTTCTTCGCCTATGACACCCCCAAGGTCTTCCTACTGCTGGCCGGGGTGGTGTATCTGATCGGCGTGATTCAGACCTTCTTCTCGCCCGAGCGCACCCGCGCCCTGCTGGCCGGCAAGCGCTTGGGCGTGGGTAATACCCTGGCCGCGCTGTTGGGCATCGTGACCCCCTTCTGCTCCTGCTCGGCGGTGCCGCTGTTCATCGGCTTTCTCTCCGCCGGGGTGCCACTGGGAGTGACGTTCTCATTCCTGATCTCGGCGCCCATGGTCAACGAGATCGCCTTGGCCCTGCTGCTGGGCCTGTTCGGCTGGCAGATCGCGGCCCTGTACCTGGTCACCGGCCTGAGCATCGCCATCCTCGCCGGGATGGTGATCGGCAAGCTCGGCATGGAACGTCATCTGCAGGACTGGGTGCGCGAGATCCGTGCCGGCAATGCCGCCCCGGCCGCCGACGAGGTACTGAGCTGGGAGCAGCGTCTGCGCACCGGCCTGCACCATGTGAAGGAGATCGTGGGTAAGGTCTGGCCCTATGTGGTCGTCGGTATCGGGGTGGGTGCGGCCATCCACGGCTATGTGCCGCAGGACTTCATGGCCTCGATCATGGGCAAGGACGCCTGGTGGTCGGTGCCCGCCGCGGTGGTGATGGGCATCCCCATGTACACCAACGCCGCCGGCATCATCCCCATCGTCGAGGCCCTGATCGGCAAGGGCGCCGCCCTGGGCACCACCCTGGCCTTCATGATGAGCGTGATCGCCCTGTCGCTGCCCGAGATGCTGATCCTGCGCAAAGTGCTCAAACTGCCCCTGATCGCCACCTTCGTCGGCGTGGTCGGCAGCGGCATCCTGCTGGTCGGCTTTCTGTTCAACGCCATTCTCTAAGTCCCTC
>CAZVIG010000124.1:0-1177 GCA_964627395.1 uncultured Sedimenticola sp. | reverse complement strand
GGGCACAGAGATCGCAGAGGATTTCGTGTTGGGCCGGGAGGGGGAACCGAAACCAACCTCCAAGGGGTCAACAGCTCACACGCCAGAACATGAAAAATCCACCCGGCCCAACACGAAATCCTCTGCGATCTCTGTGCCCTCTGTGGTGATGTTTCATAGCTGAAAGAGGAAAACCCTATGTCCGCACCCGAACTGCACTCGTCCATCATCGCCCTGGTCTCGCTCGCCTCCGGCATCGCCGCCAAGCACCCCGACATGGGACTGTGCCAGCTCGAGAAGCTGCGCGGCATGGGCATCCCCGACGAACAGATCGCCACCGTGATCGAGATCGCGCGCCATATCCGCGACGAGGCGGCGCAGAAGCTGGATGCCGCCTTCGTCGAAAAGGCGGGCATCGTCCTGCCCGAACCGGCATCAGAGAAACCACAGACCACCCTGCCCGAACTGAAGATCGAGAGCGGCACCAACTGCTGCTCTTCCACCCCGAGCGGCCAGAGTTGCTGCTGAATCGGCCACTCACTCATCGTCCCTTCTCCCCCTTGGGGAGAGGGTTAGGGGGCAATCGGCTACTGATCACCCCATCCCCAGCCCTCTCCTGCAAGCCGGGGAGGTAGCGTTCTTTCCCACACCGTAAGGAGACAACCGATGAAGAACATCAAGGTACTGGGCACCGGCTGTGCCAACTGCAAGACCACCCTCAAGCTGATCGAAGAGGCCGCCAAGGCCAAGGGCATCGAGGTCGAACTGGAAAAGGTCGAGGACCTGCCCCAGATCATGAGCTATGGCGTCATGTCCACTCCCGGCGTGGTGGTGGATGGCAAGGTGGTGCATGCCGGCGGCATTCCCTCCAAGGACGCGATCGAGAGCTGGCTCGCGGGCGATGCCGCCGGGGGCTGCTGCAGCGGGGGCGGCAACAATGGCGGCTGCTGCTGACGGCACCTGCACCACACGACTCCCACCCCAGCCGGGCTCCGGCCCACCGTCACGGAATCACGAGGATCAGCAACCATGCAGAAACACCATTGGAAAACCCTTGTCGCCGTCCTCGTCCTGGTCGCCCTCGGGCTGGCGGGCGCCCGGCTGATCGCGAAGAAGAAGGCGGAAGATGCGGCGATCCCACCGGCCAAGACCTATGCGCTGGTGGTCCCCTCGGCGGTCGCCGAGGTCCGGGAGTTCG
>CAZVIG010000123.1:0-6512 GCA_964627395.1 uncultured Sedimenticola sp. | reverse complement strand
GCACTTCCAGACCGCAGCGCCGCACGCACTTGATGATGTTCTGGGCGGCGCTCACCGCTCCGGTGACCATGTGCACCTGGGCTTCCAGGCGTACACCGCACATGCCCACAGGTTCATGTATGCCTTCCTGGTTGTCGATGATGAATTCCTGGGGAAGGATATGCAGGATGCGCTGGTCCGCGGGAATAGGCACGGCCCGCGCCGCGTCTATGACCCGTTCCACGTCTCCCGGCGTGACCTCGCCGTCGTTGATACCCACGATGCCGTGGGAGTTGAGACTGGACACATGGCTGCCGGCGATACCCGCGTACACGGACTCGATTTCCACGCCGGACATGAGTTCGGCTTCCTCCACCGCGCGCTGTATGGACTGCACGGTGGATTCGATGTTCACCACCACGCCCTTTTTCAGGCCATGGGAGGGATGGGTACCGATACCAATGATCTCGATTTCCCCATCGGTGGTCACTTCCCCGACAATTGCCACGACCTTGGACGTACCTATGTCCAGCCCCACGACAATCTTTCTGCCTGCTTTTCTCATCAGCTCTTTTCCTCTGACCGCCAGCTCACGGCGAAACCCTGTTCATAGCGCAGATCCACTTTTTCCGGTCTGCGTGCTTCCTGCTCCAGCACCGGATAGACGCCCAGCAGGCGCCCGATGCGCCTGTCCGCGTCTTCCTTGCCAACCACGATGACAGTTCCATCCGCCAGTTTCAGTCGCCATTCGCCCCGTTTGTCCAGGGACAGGGCGCTGATGGACAGCCCCCGTTTCCTGAAGCGCGGCTGCTCCCGGACGAAGAAATCCAGCATCACCGGCGCCTTGTTCTCATCGCCGTTGAAACGCAGGGGCAGCCGCTTTTTCAATTTGTTGCGCGGGTGAAACACCTGGCCCCGATCATTCAGCAGCCCATCCTCTCCCCAGTAGGCAATGGCCTTCTCTTCCGTCACATCCACCACCAGCCTGTCCGGCCACACCCGGGTGACCCGGGCATCGGCCACCCAGGGAGACCCGACCACCGCATCCCGCAGGCGCCGAAGATCCAGACTGAAGAAACCGCCGTCCACATTCCTGGCCAGAACCTGCTCGATGTTCTCCCGATCCAGGTTGCGAAACTCACCCTTCACCTGGATGCTGCGTATGGGCAAGGTTTGGGGATCCATGAGGTAGCGCCCCAGCCCCCAGGAAGCAACCGCAACCAGCAGCGCAAAGCCCCCCAGCACCAGCAGCCGCCAGTGCTGTTGGAACCCGCTCTTTTGCCTGCGCTTGCTCATTCTCCAGCCTCCAGGGAGTCGCACAGGATGCGCCACACCAGCTCCGGAAAATCCATGCCTGCCGCCTTTGCCGCCATGGGCACCAGGCTGTGGCTGGTCATGCCCGGCACCGTGTTCACTTCCATGAGCCAGGGCTGCCCCTGGTCGTCCACCATGAAATCGACCCGGCCCCAGCCCCTGGCGCCCACGGCCCTGAAAGCACGCTGGGCAATTTCCTGCATGCCCGCCTCTGCGTCGGCGGACAGGCCACAGGGGATGTGGTAGGAGGTGCTGTCCGCCTTGTACTTGGCCTCGTAGTCATAGAACTCATGGGGCGTCTCCAGGCGGATCACCGGCAAGGCCTCGTCACCCAGGATGGCCACCGTGTACTCCCCGCCTTCTATCCAGCGCTCCGCCAGCACTTCATTGTCGAACTGGCGGGCCATCACCCAGCCCCGGCGCAGACTCTCGGCATCCACGGCCTTGCTGATGCCGATACTGGAGCCTTCGTGCACGGGCTTCACCACCAGGGGAAAACCCAGGGTGCCGGCCATGTCCAGGCTGTCCTCGTCCCTGATGAGCAGGTATTCCGGCGTGGGCAGGCCCATGCCGGACCACAGGCGCTTGCAGCGCACCTTGTCCATCCCCAGGGCGGAACCCAGCACGCCGCTGCCGGTATAGGGAATCTCCAGGGTTTCCAGAATGCCCTGAATCACCCCGTCTTCGCCGCCACGGCCGTGCATGATGATGAAGGCCCTGTCGTACTCCCCCTCGGCCAGTACCTGGCAGATATCGCGTCCCACGTCGATGCCGTGGGCATCCACACCCTTGTCCCGCAACCCGGCAATGACGGCGGCGCCGCTGTCCAGGGACACTTCCCGCTCCGCGGACCAGCCGCCCATGAGGACGGCGACCTTGCCAAAATCAGCGGCCCTGGTGGTCATGCCGGCTCACCCACGATATGTACCTCCGGCTGCAGGCGGACACCCGTCTGGCCTTCCACGATCTGCTGAATGTGGTGAATCAGACCTTCGATGTCTGCCGCCCGGGCCGTGCCCGTATTGATGATGAAATTGGCGTGCTTCTCCGACACCTGGGCGCCGCCCAGGCGGAAACCTTTGAGGCCGCAGGCCTCGATGAGCCGCGCCGCATGGTCCCCCGGGGGGTTGCGGAAGGTGGAACCGGCGCTGGGCTGGCCCACGGGCTGAGTCTCGTTGCGCTTCCTCAGCAGACGTTGCACTTCCTCCCGCTCGGCATCCGTATCACCGGGCTCCAACTGCAGCTCGCAACCGATGAACCATTCTTCCCGGGGGGCCTGCACTTCGCGATAGGCCACCTTGTATTCCAGGGGCGTGCGCCTGTGGATCACGCCCTGGCGGTCGATGGTCTGTACATTGATGACCCGCTCCCAGGTTTCGCTGCCAAAGGCGCCGGCATTCATGGCCAGGGCGCCTCCCATGGTGCCGGGAATTCCGGCGAGAAAGGCGGCGCCGCACAGGCCAGCCCTGGCCGCATGGCGCGCCACCAGGGCCGTGGGCGCGCCGGCGCCCACCCGCAGGCGGTGGGGCGTCAGTATCTCGATGCCATCCAGGCGGCCACGCATGGCAATAACCGTGCCCCGGAAGCCACCATCACGCACCAGCAGGTTGCTGCCCAACCCCAGCCAGAGAATGGGCTCGCCGGCGGGCAGGGATTTGAGAAAGTCCGACAGGTCGGCTTCGTCCGCGGGCTGGAAGTAATAGCGCGCCGGGCCACCCACCCGCCAGGTGGTGTGCCGGGACATGGGTTCATCAATCAGCAACATGGTGTAATGATCCGCTGTTTCAACGCTGCTCCTCATGAGCCTTCCTCCTCTTTGGCGTGGATGCCGCCTTCCTGTTCACGGGCTGCCCGGAAGCAGCCAGGGTTACGGGCCCGGGCTGGGGAAACTGACGCGCGGCCAGTGATTCACCACAGCCCATGTGCAGATACCTGATGACATCCCGCTGTTTCATTTGCACCAAACCTCCGACAGCTGCGCTGCCACTTGTCCAATATCTCCGGCACCCATCATGAGCACCATGTCGCCCTTCTGGACAACCCCCTCCAGCACTTCCGGCAGATCCGCGAGCCGGCTCACGAACACCGGATCGATCTGCCCCCTGGCCCGCACCGCCCGGCTCAGGGCGCGCCCATCAGCATCCGCCAGTGGCTTTTCCCCAGCGGGGTAGACCTCGTTGAGCACCAGCACATCGGCACCCGACAGGACTTCCACGAAATCATCGAAGGCATCCCGGGTGCGGCTGTAGCGGTGGGGCTGGAACACCAGCACCAGGCGCCGGTCCGGCCAGCCCTCGCGCACCGCCCGCAGGGTGGCGGCCACCTCCCGGGGATGATGACCATAGTCATCCACCAGCATGAATTCCCCACTGCCGAAATCGCAGTGCTCACGCACCTGGAAGCGCCGCCCTATACCCTGGAAGCCCGCCAGGGCCTTTTGTATGGCCTCCACGCCGACCCCCATTTCCAAGGCCACGCCGATGGCCGCCAGGGCATTCATCACATTGTGCCGCCCGGGCAGGTTCAGGCTCACATCGAAAGGCGCCTGTCCCGCCCGCACCACAGTGAAACCTGATTTCAGGCCATCATGGGTCAGGTTCACGGCTCTCAGGTCCGCATCCTCGCGGGTGCCGTAGGTGAGCACCTGGCGGGTGACCCGGGGCAGCAGGGTACGCACTTCGGCATCGTCCAGGCACAGCACGGCCAATCCATAGAAAGGCAGGTGGTGCAGGAATTCCACGAAGGCGTCCTGAAGGCGGGCGAAATCACCACCGTAGGTGCCCATGTGATCCCGGTCCACATTGGTCACCACCGCCAGCATCGGCTGCAGATAGAGGAAGGAGGCATCGCTCTCGTCCGCCTCGGCCACCAGGATCTCGCCCTCGCCCAGGTGGGCATGGCTGCCGGCGGCGTTGAGACGGCCGCCGATCACATAGGTGGGATCCAGGCCGCCGTCGATCAGCAGGCTGGCGATCAGGCTGGTGGTGGTGGTCTTGCCGTGGGTGCCCGCCACCGCGATGCCGTAGCGGAAGCGCATGATCTCGGCCAGCATCTCGGCGCGCGGCACCACCGGAATGCGCTGCGCGCGCGCCGCCTGCACCTCGGGGTTGTCCTCGCGCACCGCGCTGGAGATCACCACCGCGTCCGCCCCGGCGACATGCTCCGGGGCATGCCCGATGTGGATGACCGCACCCTGCTCGGCGAGCCGCTCGGTGGCAGCGTTGGCGCGCATGTCCGAGCCGCTCACCTCGTAGCCCAGGTTGAGCATCACCTGGGCGATGCCGTTCATGCCGGCACCGCCGATGCCCACGAAGTGCAGGCGGCGCATCCGGCCCATGGCCTCGGCGGCGTAGCGGGGGGCGTCGGGCAGACGATTCATGCGGCCACCTCCAGCAGTCGTTCGGCGACACAGGCCGCGGCGTCCGGCATGGCGCGGGCGCGGGCGCGCTCGGCCATCGCCAGCAGGCGCGGCCGGTCGCCGCCCAGATCCTGCAGCAGCTCCGCCAGGCGCTCCGGGCTCAGCTCCGGCTGCGGCAGCAGCACCGCCGCGCCCGCATCGGCCAGATAGCGGGCGTTGCGGGTCTGGTGATCGTCCACCGCATGGGGATAGGGCACCAGGATGGCGCCCAGCCCGGCGGCGGCCAGCTCGGCGATGGTGAGCGCGCCGGCGCGGCAGATCACCAGGTCGCTGCGCATCAGGGCCGCCGGCACGTCGGGGATGAACTCCGCCAGCTCGGCGCTCACCCCGAGGCGGCGATAGTCGGCGCGGGTGGACTCCAGCTTGCCGCGTCCGGTCTGGTGCAGCACCTGCGGGCGCGCATCTTCGGGCAGCAGCGCCAGGGCCCGGGGCAGCGTCTCGTTGAGCGCCTGGGCGCCCAGGGAGCCGCCCATCACCAGCAGGCGCAGCGGCGCCGCCGGATCGGTGGCGATGCGCTCGCGCGGCGGCGGCAACGCGGCGATCTCATGGCGCACCGGGTTGCCGCAGGCATGCACCCGCGGTCCCTCGGGGAAGGTGCCGGGGAAGGCCTCCAACACCCGGTTGGCGAGGCGCGCCAGCCAGCGGTTGGTCAGCCCCGGCACGGTGTTCTGCTCATGGATCACCAGGGGGATCCCCAGCAGGCGACTCATCAGCCCGCCGGGCCCGGCGACGAAGCCCCCCATGCCCAGCACCACCTGGGGGCGGCGCCGGCGCAGCACCCCGGCGGCCTGCACCATGGCGCGCAGCAGATGCCAGGGCGCCAGCAGCCGCGCCAGCACCCCCTGGCCGCGCAGCCGGTGGGCCGCGATGGTGTCCAGTTCGATGCCGTGCTGCGGCACCAGGCGCGCCTCGAAGCTGTCGGGGGTGCCCAGCCAGCTCAGGCTGCAGCCGCGCCCGCGCAGCTCCTCCGCCACCGCCAGGGCGGGGAAGACGTGTCCGCCGGTGCCGCCGGCCATGATCATCACGCGCGCTGCCATCGGCCCTCCTTGTCCTCGCCGGCCTCGCGGTTCTCGCGCTGGATGCGCGCCAGCATGCCCACCGCCATGCAGCACACGATGAGGCTGTTGCTGCCGTAGCTGATGAAGGGCAGGGTCAGCCCCTTGGTGGGCAGCAGGCCCACATTGACGCCCACGTGGCTGAAGCCCTGGAGGCCGATCCACAGCCCCAGCCCCCAGGCGACATAGGCGGCGTAACGCGCGCCGCGCCGCTCCGCGCGTCGCCCGATGGCGAAGGCGCGCCACACGAACAGGCCGAACAGCAGGATCACGGTGAGCGAGCCCAGCAGGCCGAACTCCTCGCCGATCACCGCCATGATGAAGTCGGTATGCGCCTCCGGGAGATAGAACTGCTTCTGGATGCCGTTGCCCAGCCCCACCCCGGTCCATTCGCCGCGCCCGAAGGCGATCAGCGCCTGGGTGAGCTGATAGCCGGCATCCCGCGCCTGTTCCCAGGGGTTGAGGAAGGCGGTGACCCGCGCCATGCGATAGGGGGAGACGTACACCAAGGCGCCCAGGGCGCCGGCCGCGAGCAGAATCAGCAGGCCGAACTGCCAGAGCGGCGCGCCGGCCAGGAACAACAGGCCGAAGGCGGTGGCCAGAAGCACCGCGGTGGTGCCGAAGTCGGGCTGCAGCATGATCAGGGCGCAGGCGGCCAGGAGCAGGATCAGCGGCTTGATGAAGCCCCACACGGTGAGCGCCACCTCCATCTGCCGCCGCACCACATAGCCCGCCATGTAGAGCAC
>CAZVIG010000122.1:0-6561 GCA_964627395.1 uncultured Sedimenticola sp. | reverse complement strand
CTCCGGTTTGGCGGGCTCGGGTTTCGGCGCCGGAGCCGCCCAAGGCGGAGACCCCGCCCGCGCCGAAACCCGAGCCCGCCAAACCGGAGGCCACGCCGAAGCCGGCCAAGGCCGCTGCAGACAAGCCGGCGGCATCCAAGTCCGGGTCCGCACCCGCTCCGGCGAAGAAGCCGGCCGCCCCCAAGGCCCCGCCCAAGCCGAGCGGCGAGACCTCGGTGCGGGTGGATACCCAGCGCCTGGATCAGATCATGAACATGGTCGGCGAGCTGGTGCTGGTACGCAACCGCCTCTCGCTGCTCAAGGCCACCATGGCCGACGAGGAGCTGAGCAACGTGGTGGGCAACCTGGACGTGGTCACCTCCGACCTGCAGCTTGCGGTGATGAAGACCCGCATGCAGCCCATCAAGAAGGTGTTCGGCCGCTTCCCCCGGGTGGTGCGCGACCTGGCGCGCAACCTCAACAAGGAGGTGGACCTGGAGATGCACGGCGAGGACACCGACCTGGACAAGAACCTGGTCGAGGCCCTGGCCGATCCCATGGTGCACCTGGTGCGCAATGCCGTGGACCACGGCATCGAGACGCCCGAGGAGCGCGAAAAGGCGGGCAAGCCGCGGCGCGGCAAGGTGGTGCTCTCCGCGGCTCAGGAGGGCGACCACATCCTGCTGTGCATCGAGGACGACGGCAAGGGTATGGACGCCGAGGTGCTGCGCCGCAAGGCGGTGGAAAAGGGCATCATGGACGAGGAGTCCGCAGCGCGCCTGGACGACCGCGAGGCCTACAACCTGATCTTCCACGCCGGCTTCTCCACCAAGGAAGAGATCTCCGACGTCTCCGGGCGCGGCGTGGGCATGGACGTGGTGAAGACCAAGATCGCCCAGATCAACGGCTCGGTGGAGATCGACTCGGAAAAGGGCAAGGGCAGCAAGATCACCATCAAGCTGCCGCTCACCCTGGCCATCCTGCCCACCCTGATGGTGGTGCTGGGCAACCAGCCCTTCGCCCTGCCGCTGGGCAGCGTGGTGGAGATCTTCAATCTCGACCTGTCGCGCACCCATACCGTGGACGGCCAGATGACCATTCAGGTGCGGGGACGCGCCCTGCCGCTGTTCTACCTCGGCCAGTGGTTGCTGCAGAACGGCGGCGCCATGCAGGGCGAGGGCGAGTCCAGCGGCCATGTGGTGGTGGTCAACGTCGGCGGCGTGCAGGTGGGCCTGGTGGTGGATTTCCTGATCGGCCAGGAAGAGGTGGTGATCAAACCGCTGGGCGCGCTGTTGCAGGGGCTGGACGGCATGGCCGGCGCCACCATCACCAGCGACGGCAAGATCGCGCTGATCCTCGACGTGCCGGGCCTGATGCGCAAGTACGCGCGGCGCTACTGAGGCGGCGTGGGGAACGGGACGGCAGCCATGGCCAGGCAGGTCCGCGTTCTGGTCGTCGACGACTCGGCCTTCTATCGCAAGCGCATCCGGGATTGCCTGGAGCAGTCGCCCGAGATCCGCGTGGTGGGCGAGGCGGCCGACGGCGCCGAGGCGCAGCGGCTGAACCGCGAACTCGCCCCCGATCTGGTCACCATGGACGTGGTGATGCCGGTGATGGACGGCATCGAGGCGGTGCGCCGCCTGATGCGGGACCGTCCGGTGCCGGTGGTGATGTTCTCCTCTTTCACGCGCGAGGGCGCGCGCGCCACCCTCGAGGCCCTGGAGGCCGGGGCGGTGGACTTCGTGCCCAAGCTCTCCTCCGCCAACGACGCCGAGGCCGCCGGCTGTGCGCTGCGCGAACGGGTGCTGGAACTGACCCGGCGCAAGGGCGAGGCCGCGGCCCGTCCGGAGCCGGTCGCGCCCGTACAACGTCGCGCGGGGCGCCCGCGGCTGCTGGTGATCGGCGCCTCCACCGGCGGGCCCATGGCGGTGCAGCAGATCCTCACCGCCCTGCCGGGCGACTATCCGGTGCCCATCCTGGTGGTGATCCACATGCCGGGCACCTTCACCCCTGCCTATGCCGAGCGTCTGGACGCCGCCTGCGCCCTGCAGGTACGCGAGGCGGCCGACGGCCTGCCGCTGCGCCCCGGCCAGGTGCTGGTGGCCCCCGGCGGGCGCCAGACCCTGGTCGAGGGCGGCGCCGGGCTGCGGGTGCGGGTCACCGACGAGGACGGACAGCTCTACCGCCCCTGCCTGGACCTAACCCTGGGGTCGGCCGCGGACCAGGTGGGTGCCGACGCCCTGGGCGTGGTGCTCACCGGCATGGGCTCGGACGGCCTGGAGGGGGCGCGCCGGCTGCGTGCCGCCGGCGGTCATCTCTGGGCCCAGGACGAGGCGAGCAGCGTGGTGTACGGCATGCCGGCGGCGGTGGCGCGTGCCGGCCTGGTGGAACGGGTGCTGCCGCTGGACGCCTTCGCCGCGCAGCTCCGGGAGATCACCTGAGATGGACAGCCTGAGCCTGATCGGCATCACGGTCGGGATCCTCGCCCTGCTGGGCGGCAACTGGCTGGAAGGCGGCACCCTGGACACCCTGCTCAACGGGCCGGCGCTGGTGATCGTGCTGGGCGGCACCGTGGGCGCGGTGCTGCTGCAGACCCCGGGGCGGGTCTTTCTGCGCGCGATGCGCTCCCTGGGGCATGTGCTGGTGCCGCCGCGCCTGCCCTTCGAGGAGCGCATCAAGCGCCTGGTGTCCTGGGCGCAGATGGCGCGCCACGACGGCCTGCTGGGGCTGGAGAAGCTGCTCGACAAGGAGAAGGACCCCTTCGTGCGCAAGGGGCTGCAACTGGTGGTGGACGGCAACGAGCCGGAGGATATCCGGCGCATGCTGGAGCTGGAGCTGGACAGTCACGAACAGCGCAACCTGCAGGCGGCCAAGGTGTTCGAGTCGATGGGCGGCTATGCCCCCACCATCGGCATCATCGGCGCGGTGATGGGGCTGATCCAGGTGATGCAGAACCTGGCCGATCCCTCGCTGCTGGGCTCCGGCATCGCCACCGCCTTCGTCGCCACCATCTACGGGGTGGGCCTGGCCAATCTGCTGATGCTGCCCGCGGCGAACAAGATCAAGGCCCATGTGCTCGACGAATCCCACTACCGCGAGCTGGTCATCGAGGGGCTGGTGGCCATCTCCGAGGGCGAGAACCCGCGCATGATCGACATCCGGCTGCGCGGCTTCGTCCACTGAGGCGATCATGGCCAGGCGACGCAGAAGACGGCTCGAGGAAGACAACCAGGACCGCTGGCTGGTCTCCTATGCCGATTTCATCACCCTGCTGTTCGCCTTCTTCGTGGTGATGTATTCCATCTCCTCGGTCAACGAGGGCAAGTACCGGGTGCTGTCCGAGGCGATGAACCTGGTGTTCGGCGAGCCCGACAAGACCCAGGCCGCGGCGCCCTCTCCGCCGCCGCCCGCCGCGGCGGTGGAACGGGCGATGGAGGCGCCGGTGGCGCCGCCCGTCGAGGCCGAGGACCCCACCCAGGCGCGCCTGCGCAAGGCCGCGATCGAGGCGCTGCAGAAGGCCGCCTCGCAGCAGCGGGTGTACGACGAGCTGGCGATCTCGCTCCAGGAATGGACCGACCGTGACCTGGTGGACA
The DNA here is from genome assembly GCA_964627395.1 of uncultured Sedimenticola sp. Lineage (GTDB taxonomy): Bacteria > Pseudomonadota > Gammaproteobacteria > Chromatiales > Chromatiaceae > MONJU. The sequence continues at coordinate 2,989 of CAZVIG010000122.1, read as the reverse complement.
TCCGTATGAACGGCGACCGCATCGAGGTGGACATGAAGGCCCGCCTGCTGTTCTCATCGGGGGACGCGACCCTGTCGCGCGGCGCGCGCGAGGCCCTGGCGCTGGTCGCGCGCAGCCTGGTGCCCATACCCAATCCGGTGCAAGTGGAAGGTCATACCGACAACGTGCCCATCTCGAACCGGCGTTATCACTCCAACTGGGAGCTGTCCGCGGCGCGCGCCGCCTCGGTGGTGCAGTTCCTGCAGAGCCAGGGGGTGCCGCCGCAGCGCCTGGCCGCGGTGGGGCGCGGCGAGTACCATCCCATCGCGCCCAACGACACCGAGGAGGGGCGGGCGCGCAACCGGCGCGTCACCCTGCTGATCCTGGGCACCGAGCAGCGGGTGTTCGACCCGGAACAGGTGGTGCCCTGGGCGGAGGGGCCGGCCCTGGAGCCGCCGGCGGTCAGCGAGCCGTGAAGGTCTGGACCGTCGCCAACCAGAAGGGCGGGGTGGGCAAGACCACCACCACGGTGGCGCTCGGCGGCCTGCTCGCCGCCTGGGGGCTGCGCACCTGCCTGATCGACATCGACCCCCATGGCTCGCTCACCAGCTATTTCCGTTACGACCCCGACGCGGTGGAGGAGAGCAGCTACGACCTGTTCAAGGCGGTGGCGGAGAAACGCGAACCCGATCCCCTGGCCCTGATCCACCGTACCGGCTGCGAGGGACTGGACCTGGTGCCCGCCTCGGTGGCGCTGGCCTCGCTGGACCGCCAGTCCGGCCGGCTCTCGGGCATGGGGCTGGTGCTGTCGCGCACCGTGGCCGCGCTGCGCGAGCACTACGACCAGGTGCTGATCGACTGCCCGCCGGTGCTCGGGGTGCTGCTGATCAACGCCCTGGCCGCCTGCGATCATCTGGTGATCCCGGTGCAGACCGACTTCCTCGCCATCAAGGGGCTGGAGCGCATGCAGCACACCCTGGAGATGGTGGGCCGCTCGCGCGCCCGCCCCCTGGCCTATACGGTGGTGCCCACCTTCTTCGACCAGCGCACCCGCGCCTCGCGCGAGAGCCTGCAGACCCTGCAGCGCGACCATGGCGACCACCTCTGGCCGGAGGTGATCCCGGTGGATACCCGCCTGCGCGAGGCCAGCCGCGCCGGCCTCCCGCCGGCCCAGTTCGATCCCCGCTCGCGCGCGGTGCAGGCCTATACCGGGTTGCTGGAATACCTGATGCAGCGCGCCTGAGGCAGCCTGCGTTCTCCCAATCTGTGGGAGCGGCTTCAGCCGCGACGCCCTGATCGTTCGGTGTCGAATCCTTCTTCTCAGGACCGTATAGGTGCTTTTCGGTCGTGAACAGCTCCCTCCCCTCTCGTGGGGAGGGCCGGGGAGGGGAAGGGAAGCGTCGCAGGAGATTGGTAAAACTGACTGCACTTCGGTCAGCGCGCAAGTTTTTCCCGAACCGGCCGATAACCGGGCAGGACCGGCCTGCCGCGGGCAGGCATGGATCGTGCATCAATCACCCCAGAGGGCAGGGGGCGCCGGTTTTCCGACGGCCCCACGGAACGACAGGAGACCATCGATGGCGACATCCGCAGCAGAGACAGTGACCGACCCGGTGATCCAGCTGGTGACCTTCAAGCTGGCCGACGAGACCTACGGCATCAACGTGATGCATGTCCAGGAGGTGCTGCGCATCACCGAGATCGCGCCGGTGCCGGGCGCGCCTTCCTATGTGCTGGGCATCATCAACCTGCGCGGCAACGTGGTGACCGTGATCGACACCCGGCTGCGCTTCGGCCTGCCCAGCACCGAGACGGACGACTCCAGCCGTATCGTCATCATCGAGGCGGAGGACCAGGTGGTGGGCATCCTGGTGGACAGCGTGGCCGAGGTGGTGGAGCTGCACCAGTCGGAGATCGACTCCGCGCCCAACGTGGGCAACGACGAGAGTTCGCGCTACATCCAGGGGGTGGCCAACCGCGAGGACGATCTGCTGATCGTGGTGGACCTGAACAAGCTGCTCACCGGCCAGGAGTGGTCGGACATGGGCTTCTGAGGATCGCGGCCGGTGGCCGACATCGACAAGACCGCGCGCGTGGGCCAGGTGACGCCGGTGCTGCCGGGACGACCGCCCGAGGCGCGCAAGGGTCGGTCGGTGAAACGGCCCGGCGAGCGCAAGCCCCACGGGGAGCGGCCCCGCCGCCCGGCCACGGACGGACGACACGAGGTGGACGATTATGCTTGAGACGATCGCAATGGGCGTGGCCGCAGCGGCCCTGGGTGCGGCGGTGCTGGCACTGCGCGGCAGGGCGCGCCTGGCCGCGGAGCTGGCGGCGTTGCGCGAGCGCCTGGAGGAGAGCGAGCGCCAGCAGGTGCTGATGCAGCAGAGCATCAGCGGACTGACCGCCGGGGCGGTGGGCATGGACCGGCGCATGCGCCGCGTCGAGGCCACCGAGAAGTGGCTCAGCGAGCGCCAGGAGACGATGGAGAACCAGCAGGCGGCCGAGCAGCCTTATCATCAGGCGATCCGTCTGGTGCAGCAGGGGGCCACCGCACGCCGCCTGGTGGAGGAGCTGTCCCTGAGCGAGAGCGAGGCGGATCTGCTGGTGCGTCTGCACGGCCTGCGCGACAGCGCCTGAGCCCCTCTGTTGCCCCCGCCCGACGCATCCCGGCGTCGGGCGCTTGGTTTTTGCCTGCCGTCTGACCAATAATTGGGATTCTCCGAGCCGCCCGCCGCTCCTGGCGGGCGCCGAGCATCAGGAGGATGCCATGTTCCCGAAACGATCCCTTGCAATCCTGTTCCTGTCCGGAAGTCTGGCGGCGCCCGTGGCCCTGGCCGGCTTCCAGGATCTGATGAAGTCCGCCGGCGGCCTGCTGGAGAAGAGCGGCGGCGCCATCCCCGGCCTGTCCGGCGGCAGCGGCAGTGCCGGCAGCCTCCGCGACTCCCAGATCGACGCCGGCCTCAAAGAGGCCCTGTCGGTGGGCGCGGAGCGCGCCGTGGCCCTGCTGGGG
>CAZVIG010000121.1:0-6588 GCA_964627395.1 uncultured Sedimenticola sp. | reverse complement strand
CGTCGGGGGCCCTTTCTTTTGGTTCCTTTTCTTTGGGCAAGCAAAGACAAGGCTTGCCTTGATCGGCGTAAGCCGACCCGAAGGGCGAGCGCGCAGCGCGAGTAAAAGGAACGCGCGTGCGGGCCGCCGCCCGCTTTTAGAATGGCTGCCGCGTAGCGGCAACAACGCCATGTTCATTACCCCGCACCGTAGTGTCGCTTGCTGCGGCAAGAACGGAAACATGCCATGCCCCCCTCCTAGCCTCCCCCCGCAAGCGGGGGGAGGGACGATGTTTCCCCGGATAGCAGTGCCGCAAGCGGGGAGGGGCCGAACGCCAGGGCTCGTTCGATTGTCCACGAGGCGGCGGAGCCGAGGCGTGGCCGGCGGGCGCATCAGACCGGCTCCAGCGGCTGGCCGCAGCGCCGGCACAGATAGCGGGTGCCGCGGCGCATGCGGTTGTAGCGGGTGGTGCTGACCTCGCAGGGGCCGCAGGCGCAGCGGCAGGGCCAGCGGCGCTGGCGGCGCACGCCTTGCTCGGGCAGCCGGTAGTGGTGGCAGCGGTCCGGCTCTGCCACCCCCAGGTGGCGCATCACCGCCTGCCACTCCGGGCCGTGGGGCCGGGCGCGGCGGCCGTGCAGCAGCCAAGTGACCGCATGCGCCACTTCGTGCGGCACGGTGCGATCGACGAAAGCCTCGGGCTGGAGCTGCGCCATCGCCAGGTTGTAGCGGATCTCCAGCAGGCCGTCGTCGCGCACCCGGAACTGCCCCGCTGCCTGGCCGCGCAGGTCGCAGCGCACCCTCAGCCGTGGCAGGGCCCGCCCCTGGCCGTGCAGCAGCGGACCGCAGCGGGCGAGTCGTTCCCGGGTCGCCTCCGCCAACCGCTGTTCGAGGGCCTCGCTCATCGGTTTCAGCCCTTGCGGCCGATCAGCTCGATGGGATAGCCGTCCGGGTCTTCGACGAAGGCGATGATGGTGGTGCCGGCGTTCATGGGACCCGGCTCGCGGGTGATGCGCCCGCCGCGCTCGCGGATGCGCTCCGCCGCCTCGTAGACGTCGTCCACCTCGATGGCGATGTGACCGAAGCCGGTGCCCAGCTCGTAGTGGTCCACGCCCCAGTTATAGGTCAGCTCGATGACGGTGTTTTCCGACTCGTCCCCATAGCCCACGAAGGCGAGGGTGAACTTGCCCTCGGGATAGTCCTTCTGCCGCAGCAGTTTCATGCCCAGCACCTGGGTGTAGAAGTCGATGGACCTTTGCAGGTCGCCGGTTCGCAGCATGGTGTGCAGGATGCGCATGGCGTCTCCCCCTCGTCATCGTTGATCGCTGACGGCAAGGGTACAGCGTACCGAAGTTGGCAGGCCGTTGAAAAAAGGCGTTTTTCAACGGCCTGTGTGCGGTACAGGGATGTGCCTTCATTTTCGATGGCTGCAAGCCATTGAAAATGAAGGAAGCGGGAAACCGCGTTTTCCGCTTCCGTGGTTGAAAAAGTCCATGGAGGGACTGTTTCAACATCCAGTCAGGAGCATCGTCGTCTCCCTGCTTCATGGAGGATGCGGCTGTTCGCGCTCCGGCTCATTCCGGCGCGGCCTCGAGCAGTTCTCCGCCGAAGCGACGGCAGGCCGCGAGCAGGGCCTCTGCGGTGGTCTCGTCGTCGAGGGCGCGCGATACCGCGACTCCGCCGATCATCAATGCCGCCACCGCCATGGCCCTCTCCCGGGCGTCCGCAGCGGGGCGGGAGGACAGTCCGCGCCGCAGGAAGGCCACCAGGCGTCGAAACACCCGCGTATAGGCGCTGCGAACCCCCTGCTCTCTGGTGGCTACATCGGTGGCGAGGAAGGCCAGCGGGCAGGGCGATTGTTGCTGTCTTACATGGGCGATGTCGAGGTAGCCGGCGAGTAGCTGCTGCAGATCCCGTTGCTCGCTCCCCTCCAGCAATCGTGCCAGGGCGCTGGCCCGTGCGGCGGAAAGGACGGCCTCCGCGTACAGCGCCTGCTTGGAGCGAAAGTGGGTGTAGAAGCTGCCATGGGTCAGGCCTGCGCCGCGCATGACCTCTTCGATCGAGACATTGTCGAAGCCATGCCGGGAAAACAGTCGTGCCGCGCTCTCCAGTATCCGTTGCCGCGTGTTCCGTTTCTGCTGCCTGGGCCAGGCCATGGCGGTGCGCTCCCTGAATATGATGTTGATCATATGGTGAAGCGGGGTAGCCTGGAACGCAATTCCCCTTTCCCTGGTGGAGGTTCGCATGTCCCGGATGCAGATCCTGTTTCCACTGGCCGGCATGGCCCTGCTGACCTTCGCGGTCGGTGTGGCGATGCTCGGACTGCGTTTCAGGGCGGTCGCGCGCGGTGATATCAATCCGCGCTATTTTCTGCTCAACCGCGGGGGCAGGGTGCCGGACTATCTGGCACGGGTGGAACAGAATTACACCAATCTGTTCGAGCTGCCGGTGCTCTTCTATGTGCTGGTGCTGGCCCTGTACGCCACCGCTTCGGTGACCCCGGCGCAGCTCTGGCTGGCCTGGGGCTTCGTGGTCGCCCGTGTGCTGCATACCCTGGTGCACACCACGGTGAACCGCCTGCGCTGGCGGATGCGGATATTCTCGGCCGGGGCCTTGTTGCTGATCGCGGCCTGGGCGCTGTTCGTCCTGCGCTTGGTGGCGCTCTGATCGAGAGAACGAAACAGGGGGCGGGCCCTGTTCCCCAGCGCCTGGGGGGCGCCGGCGTCCCGCCGGCAGGCCGCCAGGATGGCGGCGTTCCCGGAACGGGCTCTTGCCCCCTCGACGGAAACCGGCCGCTCGGCGCCCCTGGTGGAAAGGGATCAGTTGCCGGCCACGGTCATGCGCTCGATCAGCCAAGAACCGGTGTCCACCGCGCCGGGAATGTCGTTGTCGCTGCCCACTGCCACCAGGCCGTCGAACATCTGGCGCAGGTTGCCGGCGACGGTGATCTCGGAGACCGGGTAGGCGATCTCGCCCCCTTCCACCCAGAAGCCGGCGGCGCCGCGCGAGTAGTCGCCGGTGACGGTGTTGCTGCCCTGGCCCATCAGCTCCGTGACCAGCAGCCCGGTGTCCATGCGTGCCAGGAGTTGTACGAAGCTCTCGCCGCTGCTGTCGATGCGCGGATTGCGCACCCCGCCGGCGTTGCCGGTGGTCTGCATGCCCAGCTTGCGCGCGGAATAGCTGTCGAGAATGTAGCCACGCAGCACGCCCTGGCTGACGATGTCGCGGGTCAGGGTCTCCACCCCCTCGTTGTCGAAGGGGGCGCTGCCCAGGGCGCGCGGGATGTGGGGGTTCTCGCTGATCCGCACCCAGTCGGGGAAGATGGGCTCGCCCAGGCGGTCCAGCAGGAAGCTGGCCTTGCGGTAGAGGGCGGGCCCGCGGATGGCGTTGAACAGGGCGTACATCAGACCGGCGGCCAGCTCCGCCTTGAACAGCACCGGGCATTCGGTGGTGTCGATCTTGCGGCTGCCGAGACGCGCCACCGCGCGGCGCGCCGCCTCCTCGCCCACCGATTCGGGGGACTTCAGCTCTTCCGGCACGCGGCTGTTGGTGTACCAGTAGTCGCGCTGCATGTCGTCGCCCTCGGCGGCGAGGATGGCGCAGCTCAGGCTGTGCCGGGTGGTGGGGTAGCCGCCGACGAAGCCGTGGCTGTTGCCGTATACGAACAGGCCGCGGCCCCGGTGCAGGGTGGCGCCCTCGGAGTTGCAGATGCGCGGGTCGTAAGCACGCGCCGCCTCCTCGCAGCGGCGCGCGATGGCCGCCGCCTCCATGGCGTCGATCTCCCAGGGGTGGTCCAGGTCCAGGTCGCGGATCTCCTTGGCCATCAGTTCCGGGTCGGCGAGCCCCGCGGCCGGGTCCTCGGAGGTGTGACGGGCGATGCGGCAGGCGGCGGCGACCGTCTCGCGGATCGCCTCGGGGCGCAGGTCGGTGGTGTTGGCCGAGCCCTTGCGGTGGTCGAAATAGACGGTCACCCCCAGGCCGTGGTCGCTGGTGTGTTCGATGGTCTCGGTCTCGCCCAGGCGCACCGTCACGTCCAGGCCGTCGTGGGCGTGCACCCCCGCCTCCGCCTGGGTGGCGCCCTGGCGTTTCGCCTCGGCGAGCAGGTCGGCGACGATCCGCTCCAGGGTCTGGATGTCGTAGGCGATCATGCCGCGGTGCCCCCCACGGTGAGTTCGTCGATCTTGAGGGTGGGCTGGCCCACCCCCACCGGCACGCTCTGGCCGTCCTTGCCGCAGGTGCCGATGCCGCCGTCGAGCTGCAGGTCGTTGCCCACCATGCTGATGCGGGTCATCACCTCGGGGCCGCTGCCGATCAGGGTGGCGCCCTTCACCGGGGCGGTGACGCGGCCGTTCTCGATCAGGTAGGCCTCGCTGGCGGAGAACACGAACTTGCCGGAGGTGATGTCCACCTGGCCGCCGCCGAAGTTGACCGCGTACAGGCCGCGGTCCACCGAGGCGATGATCTCCTGCGGGTCGTGCTCGCCCGGCAGCATGTAGGTGTTGGTCATGCGCGGCATGGGCAGATGGGCGTAGGACTCGCGCCGGCCGTTGCCGGTGGGCGCCATGCCCATCAGGCGCGCGTTCATGCGGTCCTGCATGTAGCCCTTGAGGATGCCTTTCTCGATCAGCACCGTGTATTCGGTGGGGGTGCCCTCGTCGTCGATGTTGAGCGAGCCGCGGCGCTCCGGCAGGGTGCCGTCGTCCACCACGGTGCACAGGGGCGAGGCCACCTGTTCCCCGATGCGCCCGGAGAAGGCCGAGGTGCCCTTGCGGTTGAAGTCGCCCTCCAGGCCGTGGCCCACCGCCTCGTGCAGCAGCACCCCGGGCCAGCCGGGGCCCAGCACCACCGGCAGCAGGCCGGCCGGCGCCTCGATCGCCTCCAGGTTCACCAGCGCCTGGCGCACCGCCTCGCGCGCATAGCCCAGGGCCCGGTCCTCCTCGAGGAAGAACTCCAGGCCGCGGCGCGCGCCGCCGCCGGCGCTGCCCTGCTCGCGGCGGCCGTCCTGCTCCACGATCACATGGACGTTGACCCGCACCAGGGGACGCACGTCGCCCGCCATGCGCCCCTGCTCGTCGATCACCAGGATGGTGTCGTGCGCCGCCACCAGGCTCACCGTCACCTGCTGCACGCGGGGGTCGGCGGCGCGGGCCTCGGCGTCCAGGCGGCGCATCAGGTCCAGCTTGGCCGCCTCGTCCAGGGACTCGAGGGGATTGACCGGCTGATAGAGCCGGGGGGTGTCGCCGCGCGCCGTGACCGCATGGCGGCGTTCCTGGCCCGCCTCGGCGATGGCGCGTGCCGCGCCGGCCGCCTCCAGGAGCTGCGGCAGCAGCAGGTCGTCGGTATAGGCGAAGCCGGTCTTGTCGCCGCTGATGGCGCGCACCCCGGCGCCCTGCTCGATGCTGTGGCTGCCCTCTTTGATGATGCCGTCGTCCAGCACCCAGGACTCCAGGCGGCCGTACTGGAAGTAGATGTCCGCGGTGTCCACCTGGCGGCTCAGCAGCCGGTCCATCACCTGGGCGAGGGCGTTCTCGCTCAGGCCGGGCGCCTCCAGCAGGGTGGCGCGGGCGATCTCCAGGGCGTTGCTCATGGGCATGAATCCTTCGGAAGCGGAAGGCGGGATCCCGCCGGTCCCGCGAAGATAGGGGGGCGGGGCGGGGAATGCAACAGGACGGATTGCAGTGTTGTTGCGGGTAGCTCAGGCCGCGCTACAGTGCAGGCGCCGGTGCTCCAGGGTGGGGAAATTGCGCCGGGTGCGGGCCAGGAAGTCGCGGTCGATCTCGGCGATCGCCACCCCGTTGCCGCGTTCCTGCAGGGCCAGCACCGTACCCCAGGGGTCGATCACCATGCTGTGGCCCCAGGTCTCCCGTCCGCCGACGTGGAAGCCGCCCTGGGCGCCGGCGACGACATAGGCCAGGTTCTCGATCGCGCGGGCGCGCAGCAGCACCTCCCAGTGGGCGCGCCCCGTGACCGCGGTGAAGGCCGCCGGCAGGGCGAACAGCTCGGCGCCCTGGTCGATCATGGCGCGGAACAGCTCGGGGAAGCGCAGGTCGTAGCACACCGCCAGGCCGAGCCGCCCGAGCGGGGTGTCCACCACTTCGATGCCGTCGCCCGGCTCGATGGTGTCCGACTCGTTGTACTGCTCGTCCGAATCCGGAAGGGTGACGTCGAACAGATGCTGTTTGTCGTAGCGGGCCACCTGCCGCCCCTCGGCGTCGAACACCAGGCAGGCGGCGCGCCAGCGGTCGGGATGGCCGCCCTGCAGCGGCACCGTGCCGCCCACGATCCACAGCCCCAGACGGCGTGCGGTCTGGGACAGGAAGTGCTGCAAGGGCCCGTCGCCCGGCGCCTCGCGGTAGGGCAGGGCGTCGCGCGATTCGGCGCCGAGGAAGGCGAAGTTCTCCGGCAGCACTGCCAGGGTCGCGCCCTGCCGCGCCGCCTCCTCCAGCAGCTTCTCGGTGGTGAGGAGGTTGGCGTTGACATTGCTGCCCGAGGCCATCTGGATGGCCGCGGCCTTGAGGTTCTGCTGGCTCATGACGTGGATTCGAAAGTCTGTTCCCTGAGTTCAGTCTAACCCGAATTGCGCGCCGGCCGAACGGCGGGGAGGGCTGGGGA
>CAZVIG010000120.1:0-6654 GCA_964627395.1 uncultured Sedimenticola sp. | reverse complement strand
TTCAGGGCGTCGGCGGGCTCGAAGCGCACATCGCCCCGTTGCAGGTGGGGATCGTTCTGCGCCACGTAAGGCGGGTTGGCCGCCACCACATGGAAGTGGTGCCCCGCAAGGGGAGCGAACCAGTCGCCAGCGACGAAGGCGACATTGGCAATACCGAGGCGCGCGGCATTGTCCCGGGCCACGGCCAGCGCCGCGAGGGAGCGATCCGTGGCGGTGACCCGGCAGCGGGGTCGCGCGTGGGCCAGGGCCAGGGCGATGGCGCCGCTGCCGGTGCCGAGATCAATGATGTCCTGCGCGGCGTCCTTCGGGATGCGGGCCAGGGCCTGCTCCACCAGCAGCTCGGTCTCGGGGCGCGGGATGAGGGTGTCCGGCGTGACGCGCAGGGACAGGGACCAGAATTCCCGTTCGCCGAGCAGATAGGCTACCGGTTCGCCGGCGGCGCGGCGTTCGACAAGGGCGGTGAACGCGGTCTGCTGACCCTGATCCAGTTCCTGTTCCGGCCAGGCATGCAGGTGGGTGCGCGTGACACCCAGTACATGGGCGAGCAGCAACTCGGCGTCGAGGCGCGGGCTGTCCGAGCCTGCCAGCCCTTGCTGCGCGGCGGCGAGGCAGTGGGCGATGGTCGCGCGCGCGCTCACCGGCGGCTTACTGCTCGGCGCTCATCTCGGCGAGCAGATCCATCTGGTGTTCGTTGACCAGGGGCTCGATGATCTCGTCGAGCTTGCCCGCCATGATCTCGTCGAGCTTGTAGAGGGTCAGGTTAATGCGGTGATCGGTGATGCGCCCCTGGGGGAAGTTATAGGTGCGGATCCGCTCGGAGCGATCCCCCGAGCCCACCAGCAGGCGGCGGGTATGGGCCTGCTCGGCGGCCTGTTTCTCTTGCTCCTGTTGCAACAGGCGCGCCTGCAACAGCGACATGGCACGCGCGCGGTTCTTGTGCTGCGAGCGCTCGTCCTGGCATTCCACCACGATGCCCGAGGGGAGATGGGTGATGCGAATGGCCGAATCGGTCTTGTTGACGTGCTGGCCGCCGGCGCCGGAGGCGCGAAAGGTATCCACCTTGAGGTCCGCCGGGTTGATGTCGATAGCGCCCACTTCCTCGATCTCGGGCATCACCGCCACGGTGCAGGCCGAGGTGTGGATGCGGCCCTGGGACTCGGTCTCCGGCACGCGCTGCACGCGATGCACGCCGGACTCGAACTTGAGCCGCGAATAGGCCCCCTTGCCGACGATGCGCAGGATGATCTCCTTGTAGCCGCCATGCTCGCCGGGACTCTCGTTGATCACTTCCAGCTGCCACTTGCGTTGCTCGGCGTAGCGGGCGTACATGCGGTAGAGATCGCCGGCGAACAGCGCCGCCTCGTCGCCGCCGGTGCCGGCGCGGATCTCGAGGAAGATGTTGCGCTCGTCGTTGGGATCGCTGGGCAGTAACAGCTTTTGCAGTTCCACTTCCAGGCGCTCGCGCGCGGCGCGCGCCTGCTCGAGTTCTTCCTCGGCCATGGCGCGCATCTCGGCGTCATCCTCGCCGAGCATCTTCTCGGCCTCGGCGATGTTGGCCTCGTTGTCGCGATATTCGCGGTAACAGTTCACCACCGGCGTGAGCTGGGCGTGCTCCTGCGACAGGGCGCGGAAGCGTTCCTGATCGGCGATGGTGTCGGGATCGGCGAGCAGCGCATTGATTTCTTCCATGCGCTCGTCGAGCCCCTCCAGCTTCTTCAACAGGGATGCTTTCACGATGAATATGCTTAGTCGTTGACGTCTTTGAGATCGAGCAGTTCGCGCGCGATGGCGAGGACGTCCTTGCGTCCCTCGAAGGCGGCGCGATTGAGTTGCGCCGTGGGGCTGTGGATCAGGCGGCTGGTGAGCAGGCGCGCCAGTTCGGCGAGGACTTCCTCGGGATCCTTGCCGGCGGCGAGCTGGCGGCGGGCATCGGCCAGCGTTTCGTCGCGAATGTGCTCGGCCTGCTCGCGGTAGTGACGGATGGTCTGCACCGCATCCAGGGAGCGCAGCCAGCCCATGAACTGTTCCACCTGGCTGTCGATGATCTCTTCGGCCTCCTCGGCGGCGGCGGCACGCGAGCGGCGGTTTTCCTCGATCACCGTGTGCAGGTCATCGACGGTGTAGAGATAGACGTCATTGAGTTCACCCGCCTCGGGTTCGATGTCGCGCGGCACGGCAAGATCCACCATGAACATGGGGCGGTGCTTGCGCTGCTTCAGGGCGCGTTCCACCATGCCCTTGCCGAGGATGGGCAGGGGGCTGGCGGTGGAGGAGATGACGATGTCCGCCTCGACGAGCGCCTGCGGCACGTCGGCCAGGACCATGGCTTCTCCCTCTACCTGGCGGCTGAGCTGGCGCGCGCGTTCCAGGGTGCGGTTGGCGATGATCATGCGCCGCACCCCCTGTTCGCGCAGGTGACGCGCCACCAGTTCGATGGTCTCGCCTGCGCCGATGAGCAGGGCGCTGTGGCGACCGAGATCGGAGAAGATCTGCCGCGACAGGCTGACGGCGGCGAAGGCCACCGACACCGGGTTGGCGCCGATGGCGGTATCGGAACGCACCTGCTTGGCCACCGAGAAGGTGTACTGGAACAGGCGGTTGAGCAGGCGGCCGATGGTGCCGGCATTGCTGGCGGTCTGGTAGGCGCTCTTGATCTGGCCGAGGATCTGCGGCTCGCCCAGCACCAGCGAATCGAGCCCGCTGGCCACGCGCAGGATGTGGCGCACCGCCTGGCTGTCGGGGTGGGCGTAGATGTAGGGCGCCACCTCGTCGGCACCCAGCTGGTGGTAGGCGCGGAACCACTCGATGACGGCGTCGGCGTCCGGGGATTCGGTCTGGCAGATCAGCTCCGTGCGGTTGCAGGTGGAGATGATGGCGGCTTCGCTGACCGGCGCGTGGGCGACGAGGTCGCGCAGCGCTGCGCCTACCTGCTCGGGTTGGAAGGCCACGCGCTCACGGATCTCCACCGGCGCGGTCTTGTGGTTGATACCGAATGCGAGCAGGGTCACGGGCGGATACCACTGACGGGTTCACGGACTGGTTTCACGGACAAACTTCGGAAAAACCGTTTCAATCTGGGGCACAAGACCCACATTATAAAGGTAATTTCACCCAAAGTTGTTTATAGTTTCTCCATCGGAGCACGTCACCCCCACCCCCGGACAAGCCAAGGTTGGACTCCCAGGTATGAAGATTGCCGCGTTTCTTTTCTTAACCACACTGAACATATTGATTTTACAGGGTTGCAGTTCCCTGCCGGCGGCGCCGGGGGATGTGCCGGGGGAGGCGCCCTCGGGGCAGCCCCAGGGTGAGCCGGTGCCCATGCCGGTGGCCCGGCCCGAGCCGGCGACGGCGCCCGCCCCGGTGCCGGAGAACCAGTCGGCCCCGCCCGCCTCGGTGGCCGCCGCCCCGGACGGGCGCTTCGAGCCGCCGGCGGATCTCAATGCCGACATCCTCTACAACCTCATGCTGGCGGAGATCGCCGGCCAGCGCGGCCAGCTCAAGCAGGCGGTGCAGTATTATGTCAGCGCCGCCATGCTGTCGCGGGACGCGCGTATCGCCGAGCGCGCCACGCGCGTCGCCGTCTATGCCCGCGACGACGAGAATGCCCTCATTGTGGCGAAGCTGTGGGCGGAGCTGGCGCCGGACAACATCGAGGCCAACCAGGTGGCCGCCGCCATGCTGGTACGCCAGGGCGACGCCGGGGGCGCGCTGCAATATCTCGAAAAGGTGGTGGACGTGGCGCGCGGCAGCGGCAAGAGCTACCAGCTCATCGTCTCGCTGCTCAGCCGCGAGCGCGATCGCGACACGGCGCTGGCGGTGATGCAGAAACTGGCCGAGCGCCGCGCCGAGGATGTCGAGGCGCACTACGCCTATGCCCAGCTGGCCCTGCTGCTCAACGCGCCGCAACGCGCCCTGCAGGCGGTGGACCGGCTGCTGGCCCTCGATCCCGATCTCACCCGCGCCCTCATCCTGCGCAGCAACATCCTCGTGCGCATGGAGAAGGGCGAGGAGTCCCTCGACATGCTGCGCGCCGCGCTGGAGCGCCAGCCCGGGGATACGGAGTTGCGTACCTACTATGCACGCCGGCTGGTGGACGAAAACCGCTTCGCCGAGGCGCAGGAACAGTTTCAGCTGTTGCTCGCCGCCGATCCCGCCAACATCGAGGCCATCTATGCCCTCGGCCTGCTCAACCTGCAGACCGGCAAGCTCGATGTTGCCGCCGGTCACTTCCGGCGCCTGCTGGAAATGGGTCAGCGCAAGGCCGAGGCGCATTATTACCTGGGCCAGATCGCCGAACAGGGCAAGGACTGGGACAGCGCGCTGGAACATTACCAGGCGGTGCGCAGCGGACGTTACTATCTGGAGGCCCAGATCCGCATCGCCGTGGTCTACAGGAACCGCGACGGCATCGACGAGGCCCGGCGCCACCTGCGCAGCATCACGCCCACCTCGGCGGAGGTGGAGCTGCGCCTCTACCTGGCCGAGGGCGAGCTGTTGCGCGAGGCGGGCATGTATGCCGAGGCGGTGGACATGTACACCGAGGCGCTGGGCAACATGCCGGACAACACGGAGCTGCTCTACGCCCGCGCGCTGATCGCCGAGAAGATCGATCGCCTCGACATCACCGAGGGCGACCTGCGCAGTATCCTCGAGCGTGAGCCGGAGAACGCCCAGGCACTCAATGCACTGGGTTACACCCTCGCCGATCGCACCGACCGGCTGGAGGAGGCGCTGCAGTACATCCAGCGTGCCTACAGGCTCAAGCCCGATGATCCCGCCATCATCGACAGCATGGGCTGGATCTACTACCGTCTCGGCAACTACGACAAGGCGCTGGAGTACCTCAACAAGGCCTTCGAGAAAATGACCGACCCGGAGATCGCCGCTCACCTCGGCGAGGTCCTGTGGGTCACCGGCGACCACGAGCGGGCGCGCGAGGTCTGGGAAGCGGCGGTGCGCGTGGCGCCGAAACACAAGCTGCTGCTCGACGTCATCCGCCGCTTCACCCAATGAGACGCCGGCTCGTCCTGCTCGCCGGCCTGTTGTCGCTGGCGGGATGCGCGGGCCTGCCGCCGGCCGAGACCGGGGTGGCGGATCCCGCCGCCGCCTGGCAGGCACGCCGCGCGGCCCTGGGGAACCTCGACCACTTTCGCCTCAGCGGACGCCTGAGTATCGTGCGCGGCGTGGAGTCCTGGTTCATCAGGGTGGAATGGCAGCAACGGGGCCGCGACTGGCTCATGGTGCTGAGCGGTCCCTTCGGCAGCGGGCTGCGGCTCACGGGCAGCGAGGGCGGCCCGGTGGTGCTGGAGACCAGCGAGGGACGCTTCGAGGCCGACAGCGCCGAGCAGCTGCTCTATCGCCATACCGGCGTGCTCATGCCGGTGAGCGGTTTGCGCTACTGGATGCTGGGCCTGCCCGATCCGCGCCTCGCCGTGGCCGCCAGGGAGTTCGACGGCCGCGGCCGCCTCAGTACCCTGCGCCAGGCCGACTGGCGTATCCGCCTGCGACGCTACACGCAGGTCAATGGCCTGGAGCTGCCGGACAAGATCTTCGCCGATCAGGGGGAACTCAGGGTGCGCCTGGTGGTGGACGAGTGGCAGCTGGGGCTGGGCTGACGGTATCGGCAAAGCCCGCGATACTTCCACGGCGGGGCGATATAATGGGCCCATGTCCCCGGATCCCGCCGATTTCGCCTGGCCCGCCCCGGCCAAGCTCAACCTGTTCCTGCACGTCACCGGCCGCCGCGACGATGGATTCCACACGCTCCAGACCCTGTTCCAGTTCCTCGATCACGGTGACCGGCTGCGCTTTCGCCTGCGCGGGGACGGCCGTATCGTGCGCCATGGCGGGCTCGCCGGGCTGACACCGGAGGCGGATCTCGTCGTGCGGGCGGCGCGGGCCCTGCAGGCCCGTTGCGGCGTCGCCCGCGGGGTGGAGATCCACCTCGACAAGCGGTTGCCCGCGGGCGGGGGGCTGGGCGGCGGCAGCTCCGACGCCGCCACCACCCTGGTGGCCCTCAATGCCCTGTGGGAATGCGGCCTCGATGCCGCGGCGCTGGCCGAGCTGGGCCTGGCGCTGGGGGCCGACGTGCCGGTCTTTGTCGCCGGCGAGGCGGCCTGGGCCGAGGGCGTGGGCGAGCGCCTGATCCCCGTGCACAGGCTGCTGGCCGAGGCGGGTGAGGGCGCGGGCCTGGCCGAGCCCTGGTACGTGGTCATTGCCCCGCCGGTAAGTGTCTCAACGGCTGAGATTTTTTCCGACCCTGCATTGATACGGGATTGCCCAGCCATTAAAATACGCGACTTCCTGGCGGGGCGGGTCAGCAATGTCTGTGAATCGGTCGTCTTTCGCCGCTACCCGGAGGTAGCGCGGGCGCGGGACGCGCTCGCCCCCCGTGCGCCGGCGCGAATGACGGGAACCGGTGCCTGCGTTTTCGCCGCCTTCGACGACGAGGCCGCCGCGCGCGAGGCCGCCGCGGCACTGGCGCCGGATTGGCCGCTGTTCGTGGCGCGGGGCTGTAACCGTTCACCCTTGCAGGCGGCGCTGGCGGACTGGAAGGGCCTGCAGGAACAGGCGCGGGGCCGGGCGCAGAACTGATTTGGGCCGTCGCCAAGCGGTAAGGCACTGGGTTTTGATCCCAGCATTCGCAGGTTC
>CAZVIG010000119.1:0-6664 GCA_964627395.1 uncultured Sedimenticola sp. | reverse complement strand
TTCGGCAGATCCACCAACAGACGCCTTTCCAGGCCCTCGCCAGACTCAACAGAAACTTGCATGAATAATTCTCCGGCAGCCCTGACTGCCCAAACGGTTCAAGATCAACGGGTGAAGAGGCGGGACGGCGGCTGCGCGCCCCGAATCCTTGGTGCGAAAGGAGAGACTCGAACTCTCACGGGTTGCCCCACTGGAACCTAAATCCAGCGCGTCTACCAGTTCCGCCACTTTCGCATTACGTCCCTCGGACGCAAACGCGTATTATACAGGTCCTGCCATCCCGACACAGTCCCGCCGATGCGCGTCTTCCTGGCCTTCCTGCTGTACCTAGCCGGCTGCATGCTGCTCTCCGCCCTGCTGCTGCCCTGGCTGCAGCCCCTGTTCGCCGCCCTCCTGGGCGCCACGCCGGACCGCTCCCTGTACCGCTTCGGCATGCTGCTGGGGCTGCTGGGCCTGCCCTGGCTGCTGCGCCGCCTGGACCTGACCGCCCCCCGCCTGATGGGCATCGAGCGCCCCCCGGGGGTCCTGCGCCGCGAGCTGCTGGCCGGTCTGACCTGGGGGATCGGCCTGATGGCGCTGGTGCTGGCGCTGCTGCTGGCGAGCGGGGTGCGCTACATCCCCGAAGGCCAGGACCTGCTGCCACGCCTGGCCGCCGGCGCCGCGGGCGGCCTGATCTCGGGCCTGGCGGTAGGACTGATCGAGGAATTCTTCTTCCGCGGGCCGCTGCAGGGCGGGATGCGGCGCAGCCTGCCCATCCTCCCGGTGGCGCTGGCCACCGGCGCCTTCTATGCCGCGGTGCATTTCGTCCGCCCCGCGCCCCTGCCCCCCGGCACCGAACTGGACATCCCCGCCGCCCTGGGCATGCTGGGGGGCGGCCTGGCCAATCTGAGGCATTTCGCCGACTATGCCGACAGCTTCCTGGCGCTGCTCGCCGCCGGTGTCTTTCTCGCCCTGACCCGGGAACGCACCGGGCGCATCTGGTTCGCCATCGGCATGCACGCCGGCTGGGTGATGATGATCCGCGTCGCCAAAAAAACCAGCCGCACCGACCACGGCTCCCCCTGGGCCTGGCTGATCGGCGACTACGACAACATCACCGGCTGGCTGGCCGCCGCCCTACTCGCCGCCTGCGCCCTGCTCTACTGGCGGATCACCCGCAACACCCAGCCAATGCGAAACACGACATTCTGAGTTTCCGCCACGAGGAACACGAACGTCGGGCCTGAAGGCCCTCCCACAACCGCCGTGGCACCCCATCCAAAGGGGCAGCGAGCGATCCAGCCCCCTGCCCCTTTCGCCTCCCGCACACCCGGGCGATGCCGATGGCAGGCTTCCCCCCGATGGGTCGGATCCGGGAGCGCCGCCATCCTGGCGGCTGTGCCGGCGGGACGCCGGCGCTCCGGGAAGGATCCAGCCTCCTTCTGGATCGATGATCGAGATACCTGCTCGTGGTTCAGCCGATGCGTCAGGCCTGATCCACGCCGCGTTCGATCTCGCCGGCGCGACGCAGCTCGCGCTTGAGGATCTTGCCGGTGGCGTTCTTGGGGAGGCTGTCACGCAACACCACCTTGCGCGGCACTTGGTGCGGTCCCAGGTGCTCGCGGCACCAGGCGCGCACCGCCGCCGCGTCGAGGCCGCTCCCCTCGCGCGGCACCACATGGGCGACCACGATCTCGCCGTGGCTGGGATGGGGCTCGCCCACCACCGCCGCCTCCAGCACGTCCGGGTGGCGGTAGAGCACCTCTTCCACCATTCTGGGATAGACGTTCATCCCGTTGACGATCACCAGATCCTTGATCCGGTCCACCAGGAAGAAATAGCCGTCCTCGTCGCGGTAGCCCAGGTCGCCGGTCCGGAACCAGTCGCCGAAGAAGGCCTCGGCGGTGGCCTCGGGACGATGCCAATAGCCCTTCATCACGTTGGGGCCGCGCACGCACACCTCGCCGATCTCGCCGTCGGCCAGCGGCCGGCCCTCGGCGTCGAATACCGCCATCTCCACGCCGGGCACCGGCAGCCCCACCGAGCCGGGCTTGCGCGGCCCCTCCGGGGGATTGACGCAGGTCACCGGGCCGCACTCGGTGGGGCCGTCACCCTCCAGCACCGGAAAGCCGAAGCGCGCCTCGAAGCGCTGCAACAGCTCCACCGGCATGGCGGCACCGCCGGCCACCCCCATGCGCACCCCCTGCCAGCAGGCCGCCTGCGCCTCCGGCAGGCGCAGGATCAGGTTGTACATCGAGGGCACACCGAGGAACACCGTGGCACCCCCTGCGGCCACCCGCTCGCTCACCAGGGCGGGGTCGAAGCGCTCCACCGGCACCAGGGTGAGACCCTGCAGCGCCGGGGTGAGCAGGCCCACGGTGGCGGCGAAGGCGTGGAACATGGGCAACACCACCAGCAGGCGGTCCTCGCCGGGGCGCAGCGCCAGCGCCTGGCGCACGCTGGCGGTGTTGGAGACCAGGTTGCGGTGGGTGAGCATGGCCCCCTTGGGGCGTCCGGTGGTGCCGGAGGTGTAGAGGATGGCCGCCAGATCCTCGGCGGGGTCCAGTACCGGCGGCTCGGGCTCGCCGGCCACCGCCAGCCAGTCCGCCATGCGCTGGTGTTCCGCACGCAGCGGCTCGCCCTCCACCACCGCGGCCAGGCGCAACGGCGGCGCCTGGGCCAGCACCTCGTCCACCCGCTCCGCGAGGGCGCCGTGGTAGAGCAGCGCCGCCGCGCCGGCGTCCTCGAGCAGGAAGCGGATCTCCTCGACGCCGATCAGCAGGTTGATCGGCACCACCACGGCACCGGCGAGCTGAATGCCCAGATAGGCCTGCACGAAGGCCACCCCGTTGGGACAGTACAGCGCCACCCGCTCGCCCGGCTCGATCCCCTGACGCTGCAGGGCGGCGGCGATGCGGCGTGCCGCCTCGGCGATCTCTCCGAAGCCGTGCTCAGCCTGCGGAGTCCACACCAGCGGGCGCTCCGGGTGACGGGCGGCGGTCTCGAGAAAGGCCTGCGGGATGGTCTGCGGCGATGTCATGACGTCTCCTCCACGGGTGGCTTGCCCCACAACGGCAGACGGCGCCAGCGCTCCAGCCACTGCTCCATGGCCGAGAGCAGCGAGGGCACCAGGAACAGCACCAGGAAGGTGCTGAACATCAGGCCGAAGGAGATGGACACCGCCATGGGGATCAGGAACTGGGCCTGCAGCGAGGTTTCGAACAGCAGCGGCGCCAGGCCGGCGATGGTGGTGAGCGAGGTGAGCAGCACCGCGCGCAGGCGCTGGCAGGCGGCCTCCTCCAGGGCCTCACGCACCGCCATGCCCTGCTTGCGGAGCTGCTTGTAGAAGACCACCAGGATGATGGAGTCGTTGACCGAGATCCCCGCCAGCGCGAACAGGCCGAACATCGACAGGATGGTGGGGGTGATGCCCATCACCCAATGCCCCAGCAGGGCGCCCACCACGCCGAAGGGGATGATCGCCATCACCACCAGGGGCCAGCCATAGGAGCCGAACACCCAGGCCAGGACGATGTAGATCATGGCCAGCGCGAACAGGGCGCCGTCCTTCATGTCGTCGGCGGTCTCCGCCTGATCCTCGGCGCGGCCGGTGAACTCCCAATGGATGTCGTGACGGCGCACCAGCTCGGGCAGGATGCTCTCCGCCAGGCGGGCACGCACCGCGTTGTTGCTGGCGATGCGCTTGTCCACGTCGGCGAACACCGTCACCGCCAGCCGCCCGTCGGCATGCCGCAGCGCCTTGTAGCCGCGCCGCTCGCGGAACTGCACCGCATCCTCCATGGGTACGCTCTCTCCGTTGGGCAGGAACAGCCGGAAGTCGTCCAGCGCCGCCAGATGATGACGCTCCGCGTCCGGCAGCATCACCCGCACCTCGATCTCGTCGTCGCCCTGGTTGTAGATCTGCGCCAGGTAGCCGTCGAAGGCGTTGCGCAACTGGCGCGCCACCTCGTCGGCGGTCAGCCCCAGGGACTCGCCCAACGGGCGCAGGCGGAACACCAGTTGCTGTTCGCCGAAGGGCATGTCGTCCTCGACGCTCCCCACCCCCGGCACCCCCTCCAGGGCGGCGGCCAGGTCGAGCGCCGCGGCCTTGAGCCGTTCCGGATCGCCGCCGCGCAGGCGCACCTCCAGGTCGCGTCCCGGATGGCCGCCGGTGCGCACCGTCATGGTGAGATATTCCAGCCCCGGCGGCAGCTTCAGCTTGTCGCGCCAGTGCTGCACGAAGGTCTGGTTGCTCACGCTGCGCGCATCGCTGGGCACCAGCTCCACCAACACCGAGGCGAACTGGTCGCCGCGCTGGGTCTGGCGGGCGTTGGAGAAATAGCCCAGGCCGTAGGCCACGCGCGCCACCCGCACCAGGCCGCCGCCCAGTTCCCGGTCGGTCTCGTAGAGCGCCCGTTCCACCTGGTCGATGAAGGCCCGCGCGCGCGCCGGCGGGGTGCCCGCCACGAAGGAGGCGGTGGCGGCGATCACGTTGCCCGGCACGTTGGGGAAGAAGGCGAAGCCGAGGCGCCCCCCTGCGATCAGCCCCACCAGCAGCACGATGCTGGAGCAGGCCAGCGCCAGGGTGCCCAGCCGGTGATGCACCGCCCAGCGCACCGCGCGCCGGAAGGGCCCGTCGCGGAAGCGCGCGAAACCGGCGTCCCAGCGCGCCCGGAAGCGGCCCGGCGGGGCATGGTGCATGCGTCGGAAGCTGTGCCGCAGATGGCCAGGGAGCACCAGGAAGCTCTCCAGCAGGGAGGCGAGAATCACGCACACCACCACGAAGGGGATGTCGCCCAGGATGTTGCCGATGAAACCCGAGACCACGAACAGCGGAATGAAGGCGGCGATGGTGGTGAGCGAGGAGGACATCACCGGGGCCAGCATGCGCCGCGCCCCGCCCTCCGCCGCCTCCAGGGGGCGCTCGCCGGTCTGGTAATGGGTGAGCGCGTCCTCCCCCACCACGATGGCGTCGTCCACGATGATCCCCAGGGCCATGATCAGGGCGAACAGGGAGATCATGTTGATGCTGCCGCCGGCGAGGTAGATCACCGCCAGGGCGGCGAGGAAGGAGACCGGAATGCCCAGCGCCACCCAGAACGCGACCCGCCCGTTGAGGAACAGGAACAGGATGGCCACCACCAGCACCAGGCCGCCGAGCCCGTTCTTGAGCAGCAGCTCGATGCGCTCGCGGATGAGCTGCCAGCTCTCGTCGTACACCGTGAGCCGGATCTGCGGCGGCAGGGTGGGCCGCACCGCCTTCAGCCATTCCTCCAGGATGCGCGCCGACTCCAGGGAGTCCGCGCTGGGCGAGCGCATCAGGCGCAGCTCCACCGCCGGCGCCCCGCGGTAGCCCACCGCCACCTGGTTGGGGCGCGGCCGCTGGCGCACCTCGGCCACGTCGCCGAGACGCACCAGCCCGCCCTCGGCGTCGCTCACCAGGGGCAGGCGCGCGAAGGCCGCCTCGTTGCGCGCCTGGCCCAGGGTGCGCAGCTCGCGTCCCACGTCGTCGCGCCCGGCGGTGCCGGCGGGGGCGTCCTCGGAGAAGGCGGCCACCCGCCTTCCGATCTGCTGCAGCGACAGCCCCAGCGCCTGCTGCGCCGCCTGCGGCACCTGGATGGCCATCTCCTGATCGGGCAGCCCCAGGATGCGGATCTTGGCAATGCCGCGATCCAGCAGCTCGCGCTCCATGCGCCGCACCAGATGGCGCAGCTCGGCGGGGTCGCGCGGGCCGTGCACCAGCAGCCGCGCCACCGGCTCGTAGCGCACCACGTGCTCCACGCGCGGATCGCGCGCCTCGCTGGGCAGGTTGCGCACCCCCTTCACCGCCTGATCCACGCGCGCCGTGGCGTCCCCCATGTCGGTGCCCTCGGGGAACTCCAGGGTGATGAAGCTGATCCCCTGGCTGGAGGTGGAACTCATCTTGTCCACCCCGTCCACGTTGCGCAGGGCGTGCTCCAGCGGCAGGGTCAGGGAACGCTCCACGTCCTCGGCGCTGGCGCCGCTCCAGACGGTGCGCACCGTGACCATCTCCACCTCGAAGTTGGGAAAGAACTGGGTGTTGAGATTGCCCAGTCCCCAGAAGCCGGCCAGCACCATCACGATCATCAGCAGGTTCGCCGCCACCGGGTGGCGGGCGAAGATGCCGATCAGGTCGTCGCGGTGGCGGAAGCTCACTGCGCGGGCGCCTCCGCGATACGCACCCGCAGCCCCTCCACCGCATTGGGCAACTGGGTGGTGACCACGCGCATGCCGTCACGCAGCGCCGGCGAGCGCACCAGCAGGCGCGAGCCACCGTCCGCGGCGCGCACCTCGCCCAGGCGCTCCACCCGCAGCGGCTGCATGCGCGAGTCCTCGTCCACGACATAGATCTTGTCCGCGCCATAGACCGCCTCCGGCGGCAGGGCCACCACCCCGGGGCGCGGCGGCAGAGTCAGGTCGAGTCGCAGGAAGCGGCCCTGCTGCAGCACCGCCGGGTCGCCCTCGACCTGGAACAGGCCCGCCACTCCGCCGCTGCCGGGCTCCACCTCGCCGGCCAGGGACTGCAGGCGGCCGCGCAGCGGCACCCCGTCCAGCTCGCCGTGCACTTCCGGCGGCGCGCCCGCGGCCAGGGCGCGGCGCACCGTGGCCAGATAGCGCTCGGGAATCAGGGCGCGCAGGCGCATCGCCCCGGTGTCATAGAGGG
>CAZVIG010000118.1:0-6685 GCA_964627395.1 uncultured Sedimenticola sp. | reverse complement strand
GCGGTGCAGGGCATCGCCGAGCTGATCACCAAGCCGGGCCTGATCAACGTGGACTTCGCCGACGTGCGCACCGTGATGGCCGAGATGGGCGTGGCCATGATGGGCACCGGCCGCGCCTCCGGCGAGGACCGGGCGCGCGAGGCGGCCGAGCTGGCGATCCGCAGCCCGCTGCTGGAGGACGTCAACCTCTCCGGCGCGCGCGGCCTGCTGGTCAACATCACCGCCGGCATGGACATGTCCCTGGGCGAGTTCGACGAGGTGGGCAGCACCATCCGCGAGTTCGCGCGCGACGACGCCACCGTGGTGGTGGGCACCGTGCTGGACCCGGACATGGTGGAGGAGATCCGCGTCACCGTGGTGGCCACCGGTCTGGGCAAGGACGAGCCGGCCAGCGAACCGGCGCCGCGTCCGGTGGAGCTGCAGCCGGTGCGCGTGGCGAACGGCGACGTGGAGCCGGAGGCCGCGTTGCCGAAGGACGATCTCACCGACCTGGACGTGCCCACCGCGGTGCGCCGCCAGGCCGCGGAGAACCGCAAGGGCTATGTGGATGCGGCCCAGCGCCAGGACATGGAATACCTCGACATCCCGGCCTTCCTGCGTCGCCAGGCGGACTGAATCCGCCACGAATGGGGCGCTTCCGGCGGCGATGTCGCTTGAAAGTGACGGAAAAATTGCCGACAATGCGGGAAATCCCCAGTCGTATCCCGGGATTCCGCGAGTGCCGGCCCCGGTCGCGAGGCGCGGCCGGGCGGCTTTTTGGTTTCTTTGCGGAGCAAGCAAGGTATGATCAGGCAGCGCACGCTGAAAAACGTGATCCGGGCCACCGGCGTGGGTCTGCACACCGGCGAGAAGGTCTATCTCACCCTTCGGCCGGCCGCGCCGGACACCGGCATCGTGTTTCGGCGGGTGGACCTGGAGCAGCCGGTGGACATCCCGGCGCGCGCCGAATACGTCGGCGACACCCGGCTCTCCACCACCCTGGAGCGTGACGGCGTGCGCATCTCCACCGTGGAGCATCTGCTCTCGGCCTTCGCCGGCCTGGGGGTGGACAACGCCTATGTGGACGTGAGCGCCGCCGAGGTGCCGATCATGGACGGCAGCGCCGGACCTTTCGTGTTTCTGATCCAGTCCGCCGGGGTGGAGGAACAGAACGCCGCCAAGCGCTATATCCGCATCCTGGAGACGGTCGAGGTGCGCGACGGCGACAAGGTGGCGCGCTTCGAGCCCTTCGAGGGCTTCAAGGTGCGTTTCGGGATCGACTTCGACCATCCCGCCTTCGAGGGGCGGGTGAACGAGGCGGAGATGGACTTCTCCTCCACCTCCTTCGTCAAGGAGGTCAGCCGGGCGCGCACCTTCGGCTTCCTGCGCGACATCGAGACCCTGCGCGAGAACGGGCTGGCGCTGGGCGGCAGCATGGAGAACGCCATCGTGGTGGACGACTTCCGCATCCTCAACGAGGATGGGCTGCGCTACCAGGACGAGTTCGTGAAGCACAAGATCCTCGACGCCATCGGGGACCTCTACCTGCTGGGGCACAGCCTGATCGGCGCCTTCAGCGGTTACAAGTCGGGGCACGCCCTCAACAACCGCCTGCTCAAGGCCCTGATGGAACGCCGTTCCGCCTGGGAGGAGGTGGTCTTTGAAGACGAGGACGCCGCACCCATCTCCTACATGAAGCCGATCCAGGTTTCCTGACCTCGGTCAATCCCCGCCCCGCAGCGTTCTGGCCAGGCGTCGCAGCGCATGGCAGAGTGAGGGGTCGGTGACCTGCTCCGCCGCCGCTTCCACGGCGGTGGCAGCGGCGGGCGAGGGCGCTCGCGGCACCGCCGGGGCGCTCCGCAGGGAACGCGCGGTGCCGCCGTCGGCGGCGGGTCCGGCCTTCACCTGGATGTTGGCCAGGCCGGGGCGATCGGCGCGCAGCCGGGCCAGCAGTTGCGGCACCTGGTAGCGCAGACGGGCCGCCCATACCGGGGAGTCGGCACGCAGCTTCAGGCCGCCGCGCTCCAGGGTGGCCGCCACGCAGTGCGCGGCCAGCTCCTCGGACAGGGCGCGCCGCACCTGCTGCAGCAGGGCCTGGCGCTGTTCGGTCTGGCGCAGCAGTTCGGCCAGGTCGCTGCGGTTCTGCAGCAGTCGTGCGACGGATTGCGGTTTTCGGTCCATGGCGGGGCCGGTCGGGGGAACCCCGTTGCGTGACGTGGTTCCTAAAGGTTCATTCGAGGAGGTCGAGCACCCCGGCAAGGGGGATCGGTACCATGAACATTATCCTGCTTTCGAGCTTTTGCAAGAAGAAGGGCAGCATCGACATCTGCATGCCGGGCGCCATCGCCTGGCTGGTGCCGGGTGTGGCGCTGTTCTCCGCGCTGCTGCTGTGGGCCGGCTACGAGCTGGGCAGTTGGCAGGCCGAGCAGGGGCGTGCCGCCGCGGCGAGCGCCGAGATGCGCCAGTTCCTGGAGCGCGAGCGCGAGCAGATCGAGGCGGCCAAATCGGAACAGCAGGCGAACCTGGACGCCCTGGCCCTGCGCATCGCCAAGCTGCAGGCCCATCTGATGCGGCTCGACGCCCTGGGCGAGCGCTTGGTGAGCCTGGGCAAGCTGGATGGCAGCGAGTTCGATTTCTCCGCCGAGCCCGCCCAGGGCGGCGCCGAGGTGGAGATCGCCGGGTCACTGGGTGCGCGCGAGATCGCCGATTCGCTGCAGAAGATCGACCGCCTGCTGGCCGACCGCGAGGAGAAGCTGCGCATGCTGGAGGCGCAGCTCGCCAACCGCGAGCTGATCCGCGAAACCTCGCTCTCCGGCCGGCCGGTGGACAAGGGCTGGATCTCCTCCCTGTTCGGGCGTCGCACCGATCCGATCACCGGCAAGAAGGCCTACCACCACGGGATCGACTTCGCCGGCAAGGAGGGCGAGCCGGTGCATGCGGTGGCGGCGGGCGTGGTGGTGCGCTCCGAGGTGGAGCGCGGCTACGGCAACGTGGTGGAGATCCGCCATCCCGACGGCTACACCACTATCTACGGCCACAACAAGAAGAATCTGGTTTCCAAGGGCGACGTGGTGGCCAAGGGTCAGGTGATCGCCCTGCTGGGCAACACCGGCCGTTCCACCGGCCCGCACGTCCACTTCGAGGTCCACCGGCAGGGCAAGCTGGTCGATCCCCGCCGCTATATCCGCGCCCCCTGACCCCCGTCTCCTCCGTCGTCGTCGCGCGTCGCCCCGCGGGCGGTGCGTCTGTCGTTCCCTGGGGTATCATTCGCCCCATTCTGGCCGCATCGGCCAAGGCACAGGCTGAATCATGTTCAACAAGGTACTCAAGAAGGTGTTTGGCAGCCGCAACGAGCGGCTGATCAAGCGCATGCAGAAGACGGTGGCGCAGATCAATGCGCTGGAGGAGCAGACCGCGGCGCTCAGCGACGAGCAACTGCGGGCCAAGACCGACGAGTTTCGCGGGCGTCTGGAAAAGGGCGAGACCCTGGACGATCTGCTGCCGGAGGCCTTCGCGGTGGTGCGCGAGGCGGGCAAGCGGGTGCTGGGGATGCGCCATTTCGACGTCCAGCTCATCGGCGGCATGGTGCTCCACCAGGGCAAGATCGCCGAGATGCGCACCGGCGAGGGCAAGACCCTGGTGGCGACCCTGGCCGCCTATCTCAATGCCCTGCCGGGCAAGGGCGTGCACGTGGTCACGGTGAACGACTACCTGGCGCGGCGCGACGCCGAGTGG
The DNA here is from genome assembly GCA_964627395.1 of uncultured Sedimenticola sp. GTDB lineage: Bacteria > Pseudomonadota > Gammaproteobacteria > Chromatiales > Chromatiaceae > MONJU. The sequence goes on along the minus strand of CAZVIG010000118.1, from coordinate 2,971 downwards.
ATGGGGCGGGTGTATCACTTCCTGGGCCTGAGCACCGGGGTGATCAACTCCTCCGGCGGCATGGGGCCGGACAGCGCCTCCTATCTCTACGACCCGGCATACGAGGGGACGGACGGGGGCTATCCCCATCTGCGGCCGGTGACCCGGCGCGAGGCCTACGACGCCGACATCACCTACGGCACCAACAACGAGTACGGCTTCGACTATCTGCGCGACAACATGGCGTTTTCCGCCGACCAGCGGGTGCAGCGCCGTCACTACGCCATCGTGGACGAGGTGGACTCCATCCTCATCGACGAGGCGCGCACCCCCCTGATCATCTCCGGCCCGGCCGAGGACAGCTCGGAGCTGTATCAGAAGATCAACCAGATCCCGCCGCAGCTCACCCGCCAGGAGCCGATCACCAACGAGGAAGGCAAGCCCGACTTCGGTCCCGGCGACTATGCGGTGGACGAGAAGGCGAAGCAGGTGTTCCTCAGCGACCAGGGCCACGAGAAGGTGGAGCGGATGCTGGTGGAGATGGGGCTGCTGGGCGAGGACGAGAGCCTCTACGATCCGTCCAACATCATGCTGATGCACCATGTGATGGCGGCGCTGCGCGCACACGCCCTGTTCCAGAAGAACGTGGACTACATCGTGCGCGACGGCCAGGTGATCATCGTGGACGAGTTCACCGGGCGCACCATGCCGGGCCGGCGCTGGTCGGAGGGGCTGCACCAGGCGGTGGAGGCCAAGGAGGGGGTGCCCATCCAGCAGGAGAACCAGACCCTGGCCTCCATCACCTTCCAGAACTATTTCCGCCTCTACGACAAGCTGGCCGGGATGACCGGCACCGCCGACACCGAGGCCTACGAGTTCCAGCAGATCTACGGCCTGGAGGTGGTGGTGATCCCGCCCAACAAGCCGACCCAGCGTATCGACCAGACCGATCTGGTCTATCTCACCCAGAAGGAGAAGTTCCAGGCCATCGTCGAAGACGTCAAGGACTGCGTGCAGCGCGGCCAGCCGGTGCTGGTGGGCACCGCCTCGATCGAGGTCTCGGAGCTGGTGTCCAAGCTGTTGGAGCAGGCGGGCATCCCGCACCAGGTGCTGAACGCCAAGCAGCACGAGCGCGAGGCCCTGATCGTGGCCGAGGCGGGGCGTCCCGGCGCGGTGACCATCGCCACCAACATGGCCGGCCGCGGCACCGACATCGTGCTCGGCGGCAACCTGGAGGTGGAGATCGCCCAGCTCGGTCCCGACGCCACCGAGGAGCAGATCGAGGCGCTCAAGAAGGACTGGGAACAGCGCCACCAGCAGGTGCTGGAGGCCGGCGGCCTGCGCGTGATCGGCACCGAGCGCCACGAGTCGCGGCGCATCGACAACCAGTTGCGCGGCCGCTCCGGGCGTCAGGGCGACCCGGGCTCCTCGCGTTTCTACCTGTCGCTGGAAGACAACCTGATGCGCATCTTCGCCTCCGACCGGGTCTCCTCGCTGATGCAGAAGCTGGGCATGAAGGAGGGCGAGGCGATCGAGCACCCCTGGGTCAACCGCGCCATCGAGAACGCCCAGCGCAAAGTGGAAGGCCGCAACTTCGACATCCGCAAGAACCTGCTGGAGTACGACAACGTCGCCAACGACCAGCGCAAGGTGATCTACGAGCAGCGTAACGAGCTGATGGAGACCGAGGACGTCTCCGAGCTGATCAATGCGCTGCGCGAGGAGGTGCTCGAGGCCACCATCGACCAGTACATCCCGCCGCAGAGCCTGGAGGAGCAGTGGGACGTGCCGGGGCTCACCGAGGCGTTGAAGGAACACTTCGATCTGGACCTGCCCATCCAGCAGTGGCTGGACGAGGACGACCAGTTACACGAGGAGACCCTGCGCCAGCGCATCCTCGAGGAGCTGGAGAAGGCCTGGCAGGCGAAGGAGGCGCAGATCGGCAGCGAGCAGATGCGCCGTCTGGAGAAGGAGGTGATGCTGTTCACCCTCGACTCCTACTGGAAGGAGCACCTCGCGGCCATGGACTATCTGCGCCAGGGCATCCACCTGCGCGGCTATGCCCAGAAGGATCCCAAGCAGGAGTACAAGCGCGAGGCCTTCGAGATGTTCTCGCGCATGCTGGACGCCATCAAGCGCGAGGTGGTGGAGATCATCAGCAAGCTGCAGATCCAGGAGCCGCCGCCGATCCAGGAGCCGGTGATGGATCCCTCCAGCTTCCAGTTCCAGCATGAGGAATTCACCGGGCTGGATGCGCCGGAGGATCTCCCCCCCGAGGCGGTCGCGGAACAGGAGCTGGAGCCGCAGCAGCCCTATGTGCGCAGCGAGCGCAAGGTGGGCCGCAACGAGCCCTGCCCCTGCGGATCGGGCAAGAAGTACAAGCATTGTCATGGCAGGCTGAGCTGATGGACGCGGACGCCCCGATCCCCTTCGAGAGCGGCGCCATGGCGGTGCCCGGCGTCCGCCTGGCGAGCGCCGCGGCGGGCATCCGCTATCGCGACCGCGACGATCTGGTGCTGATGGAATTGGCCGAGGGCAGCACCACCGCCGCGGTGTTCACCCGCAACCGCTTCTGCGCCGCGCCGGTGATCGTGGCCCGTGAGCATCTGGAACGGGACGAGCCCCGCTATCTGCTGATCAATGCCGGCAACGCCAACGCGGGCACCGGCGACGAGGGCCTGCGCGCCGCCCGCGAGACCTGCCGCGCGGTGGCCGCCATGGCCGGTTGCGCCATGAGCCAGGTGCTGCCCTTCTCCACCGGGGTGATCGGCGAAGACCTGCCGCTGCTGCCCTTCCAGCGCGCGATGCCGGGGCTGGTCCAGGGACTGAGCGAAGAGGCCGGGGCCTGGGACGCGGCGGCGCAGGCGATCATGACCACCGACACCCACCCCAAGCAGTTCTGCAGCGAGGTGGACCTCTCGGGCGGACGGGTGCGTATCACCGGCATCGCCAAGGGCTCGGGCATGATCCGCCCCGACATGGCCACCATGCT